>NZ_CM000955.1:265000-565542 GCF_000159695.1 Finegoldia magna ATCC 53516 | reverse complement strand
TGGAAGGGCCATCGCTCAACGGATAAAAGCTACCCCGGGGATAACAGGCTTATCTCCCCCAAGAGTCCACATCGACGGGGAGGTTTGGCACCTCGATGTCGGCTCGTCTCATCCTGGAGCTGGAGTAGGTTCCAAGGGTTGGGCTGTTCGCCCATTAAAGAGGCACGCGAGCTGGGTTCAGAACGTCGTGAGACAGTTCGGTCCCTATCCACCGTGGGCGTGAGAAATTTGAGAGGATCTGTCCTTAGTACGAGAGGACCGGGATGGACAGACCGCTGGTGTACGAGTTGTACTGCCAAGTGCACAGCTCGGTAGCTACGTCTGGGAAGGATAAGTGCTGAAGGCATCTAAGCACGAAACCAACCTCGAGATAAGATTTCTATGAGATTACTTGAAGAAAACAAGATAGATAGGTCAGAGGTGTAAAGATAGTAATATCAAAGCTAACTGATACTAATAAATCGAAAACTTGACTGGAAATATATACTGTTATTGATTGAAATGTAAAAGTAAATACAAGTATGGTGATAAAAGCAAGAGGGATACACCTGTACCCATGCCGAACACAGAAGTTAAGCCTCTTAACGCCGATGGTACTACGATGGAAACGTCGTGGGAGAGTAGGTAGTCGCCAAACAATTAAGGTCTAACGTGATTTAATCCGTTAGATCTTTTTTTGTTTACAAGGATTACGCTAGACAACAGTTGCAGGTCACATGTAGGTCAAAAAATAAGCAAACATCTTGCACGAATATCTTAGTTAAAATTTAATGTTCTCATTTGCTCAGCCTCACTTCAGAAATCTTCTTTTTTAAAAAAGCAAAATGAAGATTTCCTCGTTCGAAGCGTCGCTCATAAGAAGCATTAAATTTTATATGATGATATTCTTAGCTTCGAATGTTTGCTTTAAGGTTTTGTGGTGTTGATGATTGCAGGATAAGGGATAAAAATAATTTAGAAGATTTCGTTAGACGAGAGGAAAAAATAAAAATTAGGATACTTATCACCAGTAGAATATAGAAAGAAAAATGTAGCATAAAAAATTCTAACCCTATGGGTAGGATAGGACAAAAGAAAACCAGAGACAAATATTTCTAAATGTCTCTGGTACAAAGTCCAACTTTTTGGGGTCACCTTAGATCTACAAGGGCATATAAATAACCTAAGAAGTAAAAACTCTGAAATATATAAGACCATAAAAGAAAATAGTCAAAAGATAGAAGACCTTAAACAAATGTTTAGCCTATGCAAAGACTGTAAGAAAAACAAAAGCAACCTACCAAGAATATGAAAACAATAAAATATTCAAAGAAAGCTTCTACAAGAATAATCAAAAGGAAATAGGCCAACATATAAGAGCAAGAAACTAAATTGAAAAAATCAGTGGAAAGAAAAATTTAAGAGAAAAAGAATGGTTAGAAGAAATCAAAAACTTAGAAGATGAAATCAGTAAATTAAATACAGAGTCAGAAAAGATAAAAGAAGTGATAGTTTTAATAAAAAAAGACAAATAACCAAAGACTATTATGATACATCTGAGCTAGTAGGAAAAACCCTCCTTGCCTTAGTAAATCTACCAGCAAGAAAAATGATGGGAGTAAAAAGTCAAGGAATGCTACTATCAGCAATTCATTAAGAAGACGACGAGGAAAGATTAAACCTAATCATGCTTTTAAATAGGATTCCTGCAGGAGCAAAACTATACTAAATAAAGATTTTATTAGACGATAGACAATCTATCGTCTTTTTGTGCAATCTGTAAATAATTTAATTTTTAAATCTACGTATTTTATTCATAATATTTATTTTTTGATTTTCTATTATTATAGTAATTATTAAAATTAATTCTATTTTTCGATAATCATGGAAAATAGCATACTAATCTAAGTTTGGGCCTAGTTCTTTACATAAGCTGAAAGTTTAATTGATAAAAACACCAGATCCTAAAGTTTTTATAACTGTGGTTTAGGCTTGCTTTATAAAATCTGCAAATTTATTTGTATTCCTTTCTGCTTTGCCTAAAAAATTTATCTATAAATTCTTCTCTTGTTTGCGAATCCATTCCTTTTGTTGCGTCTATTATAAAGTCACCTATGAGACTTAAAGATTTTTTTAAACTTGTATCTGAAGAATTTAAATTCTTGTCAATACTATCTTTTGATTGTATGACATTAGATTTTTTTTTGCCAGTATTTATATTATTATTTTCTTGAATATTATTTTTATTGTATCTAGAATCAATATCTAGGCTCAATATAATAATCTCCAAAGTATTTCTAAAAGCTTCCTTATTTAGGTGTATAGGTAGCTTGTAAATAATATCATCTATTAATATATTTCTTTCATTTACATCAATTAAGCATATTGACTCTATTTGATTTAGTATATTTTCTTTTTCTAAAATTCTTATTACAGAAGACTCTTCAATACTTGGACCTAGGTCTTTGACATAGGCAGATAGCCTACCTGAGAAAAACACATCTTTTCCAAAGTTTTTGTAGATATATTCTAGGCATGGCCCAAGTTCTGTAAACTCATTTGTATGTGTGTATTTTTTATTCATTGTATCTTTCACCTTTCAAATTAATAATAACTTGTATTTATAAAAATATTAAAATCCAAATCTATTAAAAAATGATTTTTTTCTAATTGTTACATTTTTATCAAAGATATCCTTTTCAATGTTTTCAATCTCATTAGGAACAATAGTTTTTTTGATATTATTAGAGGTAAAAGCATCTGCTTCTATAGATTTTATACTCTTTGGTAGTTGAAGTCTCTCTATCTTATTATCCTTAAAAGCACCTTTTCCAATAGACTCTAAGTTTTTACCTAGTGTCAATTTTTTAATTTGATTATTTTTAAATGCAGAATCGCCAATAGATTTTACACTTGCAGGTATATTAAGGTTTTCAATTCTGTTTTCCAAAAAAGCATTTTCCCAAATAGATACTAAGCTTTCACCTAGTGTCAATTTTTTAATCTGATTATTTTTAAATGCAGAATCGTGAATAGATTTTACACTAGCAGGTATATTAAGGTTTTCAATTTTATTACACGAAAAAACACCTTTTCTAATATTCTCTAAGCTTTCACCTAGTGTCAATTTTTTAATTTGATTATTTTTAAATGCAGAATCGCCAATAGATTTCACACTAGCAGGTATATTAAGGGTTTCAATTTTATTATCATCAAAAGCATATTTTCCAATATCCTCTAAGTTTTCTCCAAGTGTCAATTCTTTAATTAGATTATTTTCAAATGCGGAAAATCCAATAGATTTTACACTTGCAGGTATATTAAGGGTTTCAATTTTATTATTCTCAAAAGCACCTATTCCAGAAGACTCAAAGCTTACTCTTAGTGTCAATTCCATAATTCCATAATTATCAACATCATTTCCAATAGACTCTAAGCTTTCACCCAGTGTCAATTCTTTAATTAGATTATTGTAAAATGCAGAATCGCCAATAAATTTTACACTTGCGGGTATATTAAGGGTTTCAATTTTATTACTTCTAAAAACACTCTTACCAATAGACTCTAAGTTTTCACCCAGTGTCAATTCTTTAATTAGATTATTTTCAAATGCAGAATCGCCAATAGATTTTACACTTGCAGGTATATTAAGGGTTTCAATTTGATTATCCTGAAAAGCACCATATTTAATAGCCTCTAAGTTTTCACCCAGTGTCAATTTTTTAATTTGATTTTTTTAAATGCAGAATCACCAATTCTTTTTACTTTAACCCCATCGATTATTTCTGGTATTCTTACATTCTTTCTTTGTCCTAAATATCTTACTATAGTGCCAGTACTCCTATCAAATTCAAAGTCAGAAGGAGGATTGGCTGGTGTTTGACCTTCGTCATCTTTATTATTACTGAAAGTAAACTCTCCAATAGCCTCTAAGTTTTCACCCAATGTCAATTCTTTAATTTCATTATCGTAAAATGCATAATCGCCAATAGATTTTACACTTGCAGTTATATTAAGGGTTTTAATTTTATTAAACGAAAAAGCAAACTCTCCAATAGCCTCTAAGTTTTCACCCAGTGTCAATTCTTTAATTTCATTATCGTAAAATGCATAACCGCCAATAGATTTTACACTTGCAGGTATATTAAGGGTCTCAATTTTATTACCCTCAAAAGCACCCTCTCCAATAGAATGTAAGCTTTCTCCTAGTGTCAAGTCTTTAATTTGATTACCTCTAAATGCTGAATCGAAAATAAATACTAAACTTGCTGGTATATTAAGGGTCTCAATGTTATTATCCTCAAAAGCATAGTAATCAACAGACCATAAGTTTTCTCCCAGTGTCAAGTCTTTAATTTGATTTCTCCTAAATGCTGAATATTGAATTACTGATACACTTGCTGGTATATTAAGGATTTTAATTTTGTTATACTCAAAAGCACCCTCTCCAATAGAATGTAAGCTTTCTCCAAGTGTCAAGTCTTCAATTTGATTATTAGTAAATGCATAATTGCCTATAGATTGTACACTATCAGGTATATTAAGGGTTTCAATTATATTATGCTCAAAAGCACTAATTTGAATATATTTTATACTATTAGGTAATTTTAGTAACTTTATTCTATTATTATAGAATGCTGCACAACCTATTGTTTCAACCCCTTGAGGTATTTCTACATTTTCAATTCTAATGTAATCACGGAAGGACCACATTTTAGGTAATAAGCCACGTACTTTAGCTACTTCAAAATTCTGATTATTACCATAAGCAAAACAAAAATCCTCTATTTTTTTAACTTGGACCCCATCGATTTTTGCTGGTATTATTACATTCTTGCTTTGGCCTAAATATTTTACTATAGTGCCAGTACTCCTATCAAATTCAAAGTCAGAAGGAGGATTGGCAGGTGTTTGACCTTCGTCATCTTGATATATTATTAAATCCTTTTGAACATTGTTATTATCTTCGTCTCGATCATCTTCTAAAGCCATGATTTTAAAATCGTTTGTATTAGAACTTACAGGAGAATTTTCTTGGATTTGAATTTTCTTTTCTTCAAGTTCCACGCCCATGGACAATATGACAATCTCCAAAGTATTTCTAAATGCTTCCTTATTTAGGTGTATAGGTAGCTTGTAAATAATATCATCTATAAGTATATTTCTATCATTTATATCAATTGAGCATATTGACTCTATTTGATTTAGTATATTTTCTTTTTCTAAAATTCCAATTACAGAACACTCTGCAATACTTGGTCCTAAGTCTTTGACATAGGCAGTTAGCCTGCCTGAGAAAAAAATCTCTTTCCCAAAATTTTTGTAAATATATTCTAGGCATGGTCTTAGGTCCGTAAATTCATTTGTATGTGTGTATTTTTTATTCATATTAACATCCATTTTTATTTTAAATAGTATTTATTTTTAGCTTTACAAGATAATACTTAGAATATTTAGCGCAAGTATTTATCTTCTATGAATGATTACTTTTCTATCAAAGGCTCTTTCATCAACATATTCAATTCCATGAGGTAAATAAATTTCTTTAATATTATTATAGGCAAAAGCATCGGATTCTATAGATTTTAGACTTGCTGGTATATGAAGGGTCTCAATCTTGTTATCATAAAAAGCAGATTCGCCAATTACTTCAATACCTTCAGGTATAGTTAATTCTTCTATCTGATTATGCATAAAAGCAGACTTTTCAATGATTTCAATGCTTTCAGGCAAGGTTAATTCCTTGAGATTATTATTTATAAATGCACATTTACCTATCGTTTTCAAAGTGCTTGGTAAAACTAGATATTCGATTGCATTATTTGAAAAGTCATAGTGTTTAGGCAATTGTTTAATTGTAAAATCGTCCCAAAAATATTTATCAAAATCTTCTACAGTTTCAATATTTTTTGTTGCTTTGAAACAAAAATCATCAATATGTTTAACTTCGACTCCGTCAATTTTGTTTGGTATTAAAACCATATTACTACCACCAAGATATTTATTAATTGTTCCTGTAGATTTATCAAATAGAAAGGCGTTATTATAGTAACAACTCTTCACTTTAGTACTGTTTCCATAGTAACAATTCATGACATTTGGATTATCTGTTGGAATAAACACTGGTCCACCTATTTCCACAATATCTTGCTCTATTTCTACAAGCTTTCTGATTATTTTTATTACTTTATTATTATTCAGGGATTTATTTTCAATTAAATTCATTATATTGCTTATACAAAATTTTATTATATCTTCATCAAAAGCATACTTATCAAACATTTCTATTTCACTATAAAGAGTTAGTTTTGATATATTATTATCAGCAAAAGCTTCGCAACCAATAGACCTTAAATTTTCAGGTAAAGTCAAATCTTCAATTTTATTATTGTAGAATGCATATTTATCTATGTTTTCAATATAGTCATGTAAAGTTAAATCCTTGATTTTATTATTAGAGAAAACATTAGATTTAATAGACTTTAAATTAAATGGTATGACTAACTTTTCTAAATTATTGCTTTTAAAAGCAAATTCATCTATATTTTCTATACTATTCGGAAGGATTAATTTTGAAATATTATTATTAGCAAAAGCTGCGTAACCAATAGACCTTAAATTTTCAGGTAAAGTCAAATCTTCAATTTTATTATTGTAGAATGCATATTTATCTATGTTTTCAACATAATCATGTAAAGTTAAATCTTTGATTTTATTGTTAGAGAAAACGCTAGCTTTTATAGAGTTTAAATTAAGGGGTATTGCTAACTTTTCTAAATTATTGCCTATAAAAGCGAATTCATCTATATTTTCGATATTATTCGGAAGGATTAATTTTGAAATATTATTCTCAGCAAAAGCTGAGCAACCAATAGACCTTAAACTTTCAGGTAGATGTAAAATTTCAATTTTATTTTTCTCAAAGGCATAGTCTTTAATTTCTTCAATCCCTATAGGGATATCCACTTTCTCAATACCAATATCTTTAAATGAAAAGGAGCCAATAATCTTGACTGGTACTCCATTGATTTTTTGAGGTATTGTTATTTCTTTGCTAGTACCTAAATATTTTTTTATAGTGCCATTACTTTTATCAAATTCAAATTCAGAAGATTCACTTGAGATTTTTGTGTTTATAGTATTGGTATTTATAGAAATATTTTCTTGAATTTGAGTTTTCTTTTCTTCAAGATCTACACCAAGGCTCAATATAACAATCTCTAATGTGTTTCTAAAGACAGCCTTATTTAGGTGATTTGGAAGCTTGTAAATTATATCATTTACAAGGAAATTTCTATCATTTATATCGATAGAGCTTATGGACTCGATTTGAGTTAGGTTAGTTTCTCTTTCTAAAATTCTTATTACAGAAGACTCTTCAATACTTGGACCTAGGTCTTTGACATAGGCAGATAGCCTACCTGAGAAAAAAACCTCTTTTCCAAAGTTTTTGTAGATATATTCTAGGCATGGTCTTAGGTCCGTAAATTCATTTGATTTCATTTTATTTGCTCCTTATTTATTGAATAAAAACTAGTTTCTTATCTTAGCCTTGCATTAGTTTTATTATATCAGATAGTTAAGTAATTTGCTAAGTTTTCTGGGTATTAAAATTAGTTTACATATAAAATTTTTAGTTATCATACGAAAGATTAATTGATTAAAATTATAAAATGTTATATAATGACTGTAATATAGTTAGGTATCTGATCATAATAATTTGTGAATTATAAAATCATTTAACCTATATAATATATTATATAGTGGATATTTTTTATTAATATCTTATAAAAATTTATTGCTAGGAGGAGAAATGGATAAATTAAAAGAAGGACAGACGCTCCTTACTGACAAAAATGTCAATGTGACGGTCAAAAAAGAGCTGGGTTCTGGTGGCCAGGGTACTGTATATCTGGTTGATTATAATGGTAAGGATATGGCCCTAAAATGGTTCAAGAAATCTACCATTTCAAATGGAACAAAATTTTATGACAACCTACAAAACAATATTAAAAATCCTAGTCCTGGTGAGGGCTTCTTGTGGCCAAAAGATATAACTCAGTATGATACAAAAGACAAAGAAGCTAGTTTTGGATACATCATGGATCTAAAACCTGATTCCTATGATGATTTTTCTAAGTATCTCTTGGGCAAGAAGACTTTTACATCGATAGAAGCACTTATCAATGCTGGTTTAAATATTACCAATAGTTTTATGCTTTTGCATAGGGCAGGTTATAACTACCAAGACCTAAATGATGGAAACTTTTTTATAAACTTTTCTACTGGAGAGGTTTTGATTTGTGATAATGACAATGTTATGGGTCATGGTTTCAACTCAGGGGTCAAGGGTAAGCCAAGATATATGGCACCAGAAGTTGTAGTTAGTAAAAAATCACCAGATAAACAAACAGATAGGTATTCCCTATCAGTAATTTTGTTTTTGCTATTTTTTGCAAACCACCCACTAGAAGGACAGGCCACTATGTTAGATTTAGTCACAGAAGAAGATGAGTTTAATATTTATGGAAAAAATCCGATTTTTATAATGGATCCTAAAAATTTCTCAAATAGGCCAGACCCTGCTATCCACAAAAATGTAGGAAAGAAATGGGGAGCCTACCCAGAATATTTTAGGCAAGCTTTCATAGATGAGTTTTCACAAGATAAGTTGTTGATGAAGGCTAATAGAAGGCTTGAGAGCGAGTGGCTGGATATACTTATGAGATTAAGAACTGACCTTATCACCTGCTCATGTGGTAGGGATTCATTTGTTGATTATAGTGGTAATGGGGTTTGCTCTTGTGGCAAGCAACTCAGGGTCCCACTCATATTAGATATTAACAATATAAAAGTCCCTGTATACCCAGGTGTAAAGCTTTATAAATACCATACAAGCGATACCAGCGAGGATTATAACACAGTTACTGGTGCAGTTGTTAGGGCCAAAAATAATCCAAAACAACTTGGCCTTTATAATAAGTCTGGCACAGTCTGGTATCTAAACTATGAAGGCATGGACCAAAGGTCTCTAGAAGATGGTAAAGCTACAAGGATTGTGACCAATCTTGAGGTTGACTTTGGAAATGGTAGAAATGGAAAATTTAAAAAATAAATAAAATAAAAATAAGGAGACAAATATGGATGATTTTTTAATTATTGATGAAATACCTAGAAAGATGATGGTTTTATTTTTTGTAATTGATACCTCAGGTTCAATGAAAGGCACAAAGATAGGGGAGGTTAACTCTGCAATTGAGGAAATCCTTCCTGAGTTGTCAGATATATCTAACTCAAATCCTGACGCTGAAGTCAAGATGGCTATTCTATCATTTAATAGTGAAATACAATGGATAACCCCTAAAACAGGTCCAGTAGATCCAGGCGTCTATCTATGGAGAGACTTAAATGCTAACGGCACGACAAGGATGGGGGCAGCCTTTGAGGAGCTAGAATCAAAACTACACGGAGATAAGTTTATGAAATCAGCAACATCCTCTTATGCACCAGTAATATTTTTGATGTCTGATGGTATGCCTACAGAAACAGAAGAACAATTCCAATCTGGCTTAAACAAATTAAAGGCTAATAAATGGTTCAAATCAGGTATCAAAGTAGCACTTGGTATAGGACAAGATGCGGACCTTGATGTCTTAGAAGCCTTTACGGGTACCAAAGAAGCTGTACTTCAGACAAATAACGTTAAAAAACTAAAGGCTATGATACAATTCGTATCAGTAACTTCATCACAAATAGCTAGCCAATCTGTATCTGGTGGTATAAAGGATGATGGTAGTGTAAAAACCAAACAAGAACAAGTAGAAGAGCAAATAAAAAATTTCGTGACAGATAGCCTAGATGACCTAGATGATGATGAGTGGGATATCTAAAAGCTATGGCTGGGTTATATTCATACTCCTATACAACCTTAGGAGGCAGTCACAAGAAAAGAAACAAACCGTGCCAAGACTTTTCATCTGATTATACATGTGATGACTTTTCTATAATAGCTGTATCTGATGGTCATGGATCATCCAAGCATTTTAGGTCAGATGTAGGATCTAAGCTTGCCGCCCAGGGAAGTATAGAGGAAGTAAGGAAAGTAATTGAAAATGATTTTGACCTTGTAAATTTCAAAGAAAATCCAAGAAAGATAATTGAAAACCTCATAGAAAATGTCTATAAAAGATGGAAAAATGATATATCAAACCATATGACAGAAAATCCTTTTACTGAAGAGGAGATACCAGAGGACTTGGATGAGGCTACTAAAGAAAAGTTTTTTGGGACCCTCTATCCATACTATTATATATCAGCCTATGGTGCGACCCTTATGGTAGGGGTAATGGCAGAGGATTATTACTTTGCTTTTCATATAGGCGATGGCAAAGCTGTATTTTTATATGAAGATGGAAAAATAGAACAGTCTATACCTTGGGATGAGGCTTGCTATATAAATGTAACCACATCTTTATCAGATACAAATGCCGTAGATAATTTCAGGTATTGCTACGGGTATAAGACTGATGATGAAAGATTTGTAGAAGTTGGCGTAGAAAAAAACACAAAAATTACAAAAAAACAATGTGAAAGTGATAATTTGCTTTCAAATGAAATTCAAAGTAAAGAAGCTATAGAAGATACTCTAGAAGATAAAAGCAGGAAAGAAACTGAATATATAAAAGCAAAAGTCATGGCGATCTTCATGGGCTCTGATGGAGTTGATGACTCTTATAGGGTTGGAGATAACGAGGAAAGCTTAATGAATCTCTATAGGAATACCTATTTAATTTTAATGAAAAAAGAGCATATCGATGAGGCAAAAAAATCTATAGAACTACAAGCTGATAAATTTGCAGAATTAGGTAGCCAAGATGATGTGTCTATGGCTGGCTTAGTCAGAGTTGAAAAAAATGATGAATTGATAGATCTTTTTCATAACCAATACTTAGAGGCGGAAAAAGCAAAGGAATTAGAGAAAAAACAAGAACAGATCGAAGAAAAATCTTATCATCTATCACAATTACAAGTCATCTATGATGAGAAAAATACAGCTTTTATCAAAAATAAAGTAGCATCAGAAAGGATTATCAATGATAACACAAGAAAAATCAGAGAAATAAAAGAGGATTATAGGAACTTTGACAAAGAAAATCAAAAAGCAAAGGCCCAGGATTGGGAAGAATACAATAATTTTCTTTTAAAGATTTCTGATAAAATAAAAGAAAAAAATCAAGAGATAGAAAAATATGAACTAGAAAAAAATCTAGAAGCAGATGATTATCAAAAAGACTTAGAGATTAAATATTTTGACGGAGAGGACAATCCAATCCTAAAGGTACTAGCTGTTCTGAGCAAGTTTAAAAGTTCTAATTTGCTGTATATTTCTCAGGACGAAAAGAGATATAATAAAAATCGAAAGGCTATTTCTGATTACTACGAAAAAATAAGAAAGAATCAAGAAGCCTATAATGCTAGATTAAAAGAAATGGACGAAAAAGAAAATACTTTTCTAAAAAAATCAGAAGAAAAAATTTTGACCTTAAAAGAAGAAAAAGATAGGGCAAAGGAAAAACTGAGCTTACTAATGGAAAATGAAGCCAAGGAGATAGAGGCTCTTGGCAAAAAAATAAACATGCTGAAAGAGGAAATAGCTAGTCTTAAATCAGATACAGAAAACTAGAAAACAGAGGTAATTTATGGATAAGGAAAAAACCATTGACATCATTGCAAAAGACATGTCAATAAGCAAAGAAGATGCACAAAGGATGTATGAAAATATAGGAAGCTTCTCTGATATATTAAAAAAAGCTGTTGTGGGCTATTTTAATGGAGAAAGAAAAAACTATAGTTACAAAGGTGTATCCATCAAGGATATTATGGAAAAAGAAAACGCATCCTATCTCAATGCGATTTTCTCAATGGACTTACTTATGAAAAATCCAGAAATACTACAATTTTATGATAAGTTTACTTTCAAAAAAGATAGGGTCATAGGAAAAAATGATTGATTTTAATACTCTTCGCAAACAAAATTGGCAAAATATGACCTATGACCAGAGGCTTGATTTCTATCAAAAATTGGAAAATACAATGGCTGCCAGTCAAAATAGGCCAGCAAGGATTGTTACACCAGAAAATATGCCTAAAAAAAATATAGCTGGATATTACTCAGCTTATGATCCTAGCAAAATCGCCATCAATAAAAGACTGATCATGCAAGATGATAGGCGCTATGACAACTGCGATACGATAATCCATGAGGGTAGGCATGCTTTCCAAGATGACTGTATAGTTGGCAGGGCCAATATAGGAAATATTGATGATGTAAATAAAATAGGTGATTGGCGAAGGAATTTTGACCAATATCAAGAGCCTAATGGTATGAATTCTGATGTCAAATATAGGTTTCAGCCAGTAGAAAAAGATGCCTATGAATATGCCAACAGCAAGTTTGACAAGATGACCGCAAATGTCAAAGACAGGGACCTATACGATTATAAACATACTAGGGACATAGAAAACAATTATTATAAGCTAAAGGCAGAGCAGGTATATGGAAAAAACTATGAAGAGAAGATTAAAAATGAAATAAACTCTTCCTATGAGCAAAAATATGGAAATAACTATAAAAAAGATCAGGGCTTTGATTTTTTAGCTGATAGGGAAAGTAGGAATAGTAATATACAACCTAAGGCTAATGACCAGGACAAGGGACAGGATATAGGTATTGGCCAATCTTATGGTTTATAATAGGAGCATGTGATGTCTTTTAAAATTTTATACGGATCTAGTGTTGCCTATAATAAGATTGTAACAAATAATAGTTCGAATTTTCTAAAATTTGAGGGAGAAAAGGATGGAAAGATGGCTAGTTTTACTATGTCTGAAGACCAATTATCCAAGCATTTATTGATGCTTGGCTCAACTGGATCTGGCAAGTCCACCCTTTTTTTCCATATTATAAAACAATTAAAAGCACAAATGACAAATGAAGATGTAATGATAATTTTTGACACCAAGGGAGATTATATCCAAAGGTTTTTTGAAAATGGTGATTTGTTTATAGATAATATTACAGACACATCATCAAAATGGAATATTTTTAGGGATATCCTAGCAGACGGGACTGATGATGAACACATAAAGCAAAATTGCAATGAGATTTGCAAGTCATTATTTAAAGAGAGGGTAAAGAACACAACCAATGCCTTTTTCCCAAATGCTGCTAGTGATGTTTTATCGTCCATACTCTTATCCCTTACCAGAGCAGGTGTCCAAGATAAAAATGTCAGAAAAAAGATGTTTTATAATAATGAACTGAGAAGCCTCCTAGATTCTTGTGATGAAAATAAGGTCAAAGCCATGCTGGCTAGTCACAAAGACTTGGTAGCAGTCAATTCTTATATTTCCTACCCTGGTCCGCAAAGTCAGGGTGTTCTTTCAGAAATGTTTTCTGTTGTTAGAGATATTTTTGTTGGCAATTTTGCAAAAAAAGGAAATTTTTCTATAAGAAATTTTGTCAGAAACAAGGGCGGAAAAACTTTATTTATAGAATATGATTTAGCCAAGGGCAACTCTTTGACGCCTATATATAGGCTATGTTTTGACCAAGCTCTCAAAGAAGCCATGTCCAGAAATCAAAAAACTGGAAATGTTTATTTGATTTGTGACGAATTTAAGCTTATACCTTTACTAGAACATATAGAAGACGGTGTCAACTTCGGCAGAAGCATGGGTCTAAAAATCTTGGCAGGAATTCAAAGCATAGAACAGTTGGTAGATATATATGGAGAATCTAGGGCTATGAATATAATGGCTGGTTTTTCAACGCTTATCTCTTTCAGGACAAATGATATGGCCTCAAGGGAATATGTTAGCAACCTTTATGGCAAAAATCTCATTATAGAAGACTACCAGAAGTCTGACCTTACTATGGTAGAGGAAAAAAGATTGGGGCAAACAGTAGAAGACTGGCATCAAAACTCTCTTCCTGTAGGCCAAGCAATAGTTGGGCTACCCTTTAGCCAACCTTTTATATTTAAGTTTGATGATTTTAGGTAAAAATGATTTGGAAATTAATTAATTATTTAAAGAAAAAAAACATAGACTTCAAAAATAATAGGAAGAAAAACATTAAAAATTATAGGTCTATTTCTTTTGACGAGCTTTTCGAAAACAGCTCTAGTGCAAGCAATTTTGTTGTATCTGGTGCTAGCAAAGACGAAAGAAACGCAGCTATAATGGCCTATATTACCATGATTAAAAAATATAATATCCCTGTTATTTTATTACACAATTATAATTTAGAATTGGAAGATGAGATTCTAGCTAATTATAGCAATTCAATTTTATTTTCAAGGAGAAATCTAGGACAAATTCAAAATCAAGCTAATTATGATCCTTTTATAGAAAATGACTCCAGTGTAATATCAAAAATTTTATCAGATGTAGGCAAAAAAGATTTTAATTTGTCTAGCTCTATAAGTCTATACTTCGAGGGAATGGCGAAGTATTTAATGATAGCAAAGAGAAATCCGTCCTTGCCAGCCTTTTTTAAATGCCCCCATGGTAGTTTGGTTTCTAAAGTTCAATCAGCGGTTAACCAAGGTCAAATAAGTCCACAAGTAGGACAAGATCTCCAATTTTATTTAGCATCTGGAGGAAAAGAACTTGGAAATATTAAAATATTTTTAAATAATCTTTCAATTGAAATGAGTCCTATACTGAGCAATCGTTTATCAAAAAAGCAAGAGTCTCTAAGATCTGCATATAACAAAGGATACGAAGTTATAAGTGTAGATTTGCTAAGCTCATCAGAATCTCTTTATACAAGGCTTTTGTTATCAGAACTAAATGAACTTTATAAGTATGGAGGCTTTGCTGTTGTAATTGATGATATATCACTTACAAAAGGTGAAGTTCTTACAGAAATATTATCAAAACCAAAGCCTAATACAAGTTTTATGATTGGAGAATCTGATTTCTTTTCAGCTTGCGCTAATGATGTCCAAATATATGAATCCGTATTAGGACTTTGTCATAATTACCTACTATTCAACCATTCTTCAGGAATATCAAGAACAAAATGGGCAGAGTTTTTCGGAAAATATGATAAAACAAAGATTTCAGAATCCAGTTCATCAGGACACAATATCCATAAATGGTCACAAATAATACCAGGTTTTAATAGCACAAATACTTTTACTTATTCAGAAGATAAGGATTATATTCTAAGTCCAGAAGATATAAAAAAATTAAATAGAGGAGAATTCTATTTTTTTGATGGTTATAAATCCAGATTAGTAAAGGGGTGTGCAGCTAACATTATTCCTCATCAAACAGTTTGAGCTGCAATTAAGTAAACAAATTATTAGGTAGAGAAGGAGATATTATCCATTATTTTTAAAATATTTTCGATAAATATAAATGTTACTATACAAATATTCGTACAATTAGTAGAGATTTATAAGATTTATTTTAAAATATAGAATAAATCTATAGTGAATTCTAAATGCAAGTTGCTGATGTTAAAATGAGTAGATAGTATTATAATATATTTAGTGAGTTTTTTAGTAAATCATTAGTAACAAAAAAATTAGTATAGTAAATAAATTTTATTAGAATTTTCTGTAAATTTTAATGAAGATTCTATTAAAATGCCATAAAATTTGGATGTATTGGATATATTACTTAGTTATTATTCAAGTTATTCAAGGTCAAGGATATTAACATAGCAATGAAAAATTGAATTTGTTTATTTATATTTAACAAAAGACAAAGATTATAGTAAATTTAGATTAAATCTATTATAAATACTAAATTAACAGATAGGAAGTTATGAATTTAATCGATTTCGTACTAATTTTATTTTTTTATTTACAGAGACTGTGAAATAGTTTGTGTATAGAATCCTCCTGATATAATAATAATCAGGAGGATTTTAAAATGCGAAGAAAAAGACCAGAAACAAGACTCAACAAAATATCCAAGATGTTAATTGAAGAGTATCAACCAGAAACAGTACGAGATATTCAAGAAGCCTTAAAAGATTTTCTAGGAGACAAAATGGAACAAATGTTAAAAGCAGAGTTAGATGAACATCTAGATTATGAATATGGTGAAAACCCACTGTCATTAAACACAAGAAATGGATCAAGTAAAAAACAGTTAAATCATCATACGCAAACATAGACCTAAACATACCACGAGACAGAGAAGGATCCTTTGAGCCACAAGCATTGAAAAAATATCAAAAAGACATATTAAACATAGAAAACCAAATAATATCTATGTATGCAAAAGGAATGACAACAAGGGACATATCAACACACATAAAAGAAATCTATGGATTTGGAATATCAGAATCCATGGTAAGCAAAATAACAAATAAAATACTACCAACTATTGAAGAATGGCAAAATAGACCCTTAGAAAAAGTATATCCATTTGTATTTTTAGATGCAATACACTATCATGTAAGGGAAAATAACATAGTAGTAAAAAAAGCAGTATATATAGCACTAGGATATAATACCGAAGGATACAAAGAAATCCTTGGAATGTGGGTAGGAGAAAATGAATCAAGTAAATACTGGCTATTGGTATTAAATCAATTAAAAGAACGAGGATTAGAAGATATATTAATAGTTTCAACAGATAATTTATCAGGATTTAGCCAAGCAATAGAAAGTGTATATCCAAAAACAGAAATTCAGAAATGCGTAATTCATCAAATAAGAAATTCAACAAAATTCGTATCATATAGAGATATAAAAGAGTTAATGAAAGACTTAAAAACAGTATACAAAGCATCAACAGAAAAACTAATACTAAGTAACCTAGATATATTTGAAGAAAAATGGGGCAAAAAATACCAAATGTGTGTAAATTCATGGAGAAATAACTGGGCTGAATTATCAACATATTTTAAATATCCAGAAGGAATAAGAAAACTAATATATACAACAAATAGCATAGAAAACTTTAATAGACAACTTAGAAAAGTAACAAAAAACAAAACAATATTTCCAAGCGACTACGCCCTACAAAAAAGCTTGTATCTAGCGATGGTAGATGCTTCAAGTAAATGGACAAGTAAAATAAGAGGATGGGATCAAATACTGTCACAACTATCAATATTTTTTGAAGGCAGAATCTAAATTTTGCCATAAAAATAATAAAAAATTTGAATCATTCAATCAAGAGTAAAGACATAGCCCTGGTCTGACGACCAGCTCTTGACAGAAATCTTCAAATTTTTAAGAAATATAATTAGGCAAAAATGGAGATTTTTATAAAAATCTTGACCTTTTAGTTTAATTGTGCCAAAATTAGGTTACAAATATCTGAACTTTCAGATTTTAGTAATAAAAGTATATTTTTTTAAAATCAAAAAAATATCAGCTCACAACCTATCAGGAGGAGCCGATACACAAAACTTTTCACATACCCAAACTGATCTCCTTAAGTTAGTTTTTATGTCTAACTTTTGTGGGTCAGTTCATATCTAGTGGCTAATTGTTTTATTTTGCTTTGATTACAAGTTGTTGGTTTGGTCTTTGTAATTTTGCGTTTATGTCTTGTGGTAGATCGATTTTTGCTTCTTTTCCTGCAGATTCTAAGTTTACTACGTATTTTATTGCGTCGTGTTCTTCTTGTTCTTCAACTTGTGCTGCTTTACCATTTACATTGATTTTTGGTGCTTGTAAGTTCAAGATTGTTTTTGCTTTTTCTGATGATTTTAAGTCTTCTGGAATTTGTACGATGAAGTTTAATGTTTTAGGCATTTCTGCTACTTCAACTGTTGTTTCTTGTGCTAATTCTTGATCATCAGCTGTCAATTTGTAAGCGATTGTGTTTTGCAATACTTTTTGTAATTGTTCATTGCTCATTTCTGCTGTTAGATCATTTACTAATACTTTTGAGCTATAACCTTGTTCTTGTTCTTGAATTTTTGCATTCAATTCTTTGATTTTGTTGTTAGCATCGTTTAAGTTTTCTAATGCAAATTTCTTGTCAGTTTCAACTTCTTTTAATTTGCTTTCTAATTCTGATCCTTTTTGATTAGAACATGAGGCTAATACAACCATTGATAATACTAATAATACTGTTAAAAATTTCTTTTTCATAATTCCCTCCAATTAATTTATTCCAACTCTTTTATTATACTATTAATTTGGGAAAATTCAAACTATTTTAGTAGAAAAGTTCAGATATTTGTTTCTTAAATATTTTTATAATTCTTTGAGTATTTAAGTGTAAAGCAATAAATATTATTGACAAAATAAATTCAATTTGGTATAATGATTTTGTTAATTTATATATATAAAAAGGAGGGTATATTTATGAGTAACAATAATAATGACTTTAAGCCTTTTATTTCGGCCGATAAGGTCTTGCCAGAGCTTACACCATTCTCTATTATTTTCGGTATTATCATGGCAATTGTATTTGGTGGAGCTAATGCATATTTAGGTCTTAGAGTTGGCTTGACAGTATCTGCATCAATTCCTGCTGCAGTTATTTCAATGGGAGTTATCAGATTGATTTTCAAGAGGGATTCTATTTTGGAAAACAACATCGTTCAAACTATAGGTTCCGCAGGGGAATCAGTTGCCGCAGGTGCTATCTTTACAATGCCAGCATTATTTATTTGGATGAAGGAATGGAATGAACCAGCTCCATCATTAATCGAAATAGGGGTTATTACTCTTATTGGTGGTTTACTAGGGGTTTTATTCATGGTTCCATTGAGAAATGCTTTAATAGTTAAGGAACACGGGGTTATTCCATATCCAGAAGGAACTGCTTGTGCAGAGGTTTTATTAGCAGGTGAAGAAGGTGGATCCAAGGCTAAGCTTGTATTCAAGGGTTTAGGTTTGGCTGCTGTATACAAATTCTTTGCTGATGGTTTGAAGATTTTCCCATCTTCATTATCAAAAGAAATTACAGTTAAATCTTTCTCAGGTGCTGGTATCGGTATCGACCCACTTCCATCTTTGGTAGGTGTTGGTTATATTTGTGGTCCTAAGATTTCTGGATATATGCTAAGTGGTGCAACTTTAGGTTGGTTAGTTATTATGCCACTTATGAAATTATTCGGTGGAGACAACATAATCGGTGCTGCAGATAAGGCTATTTCTGCTATGACTGTAAAAGATATTTGGGGTACTTATTTAAGATATATAGGAGCTGGTGCTGTAGCTACTGGTGGTATTATATCTTTAATTAAATCATTGCCACTAATTATTAGAACTTTCAGAGATGCTATGAAAGACTACAAATCACAAGGTTTGGGTACAGATTCAGTTCTTCGTACTGAAAAAGATTTGAGTATGAAATTCATAGGAATATCTATTCTTGCTATCGCAGTTGTAATGGCTATTTTACCAATTATTCCAGTTGGTCCTATTGGATCAATTATTATCGTTGTATTTGGTTTCTTCTTTGCAACTGTATCATCTCGTTTGGTTGGTCTTATTGGATCTTCTAACAACCCAGTTTCTGGTATGACTATTGCTGCTTTATTGATAACTTCATTGTTGATCAAGGCTATGGGAAATACTGGTCATGATGGTATGATGATGGCTATTTCAATTGGTACTGTAATCTGTGTTATCGCTGCTATTTCAGGGGATACTTCACAAGACTTAAAGACTGGTTTCTTGGTTGGAGCTACTCCATACAAACAACAAATCGGTGAATTAATCGGTGTTACTGTATCTGCACTTGTAATCGGAGCTATTTTATGGTTATTAGATTCATCTTGGGGATATGGAACAGACGAACTTCCTGCACCACAAGGTATGTTGATGAAACTTATAATCGAAGGTGTAATGGGTGGATCGCTTCCTTGGGGATTAGTTTTCGCAGGAGCATTCATTGCAGTTGTTGTTGAAATTTTAGGAATTCCAGTATTACCATTTGCAGTAGGTTTGTATTTACCAATCAATACTTCTACAGCTATCATGACTGGTGGTTTAATCAGATTATTTGTTGACAAGAGAAAAGTTAAAAACGAAGAATTAAGAAAAGAACAAGAAGAAAATGGTGTATTGTTCACATCTGGATTTATCGCAGGTGAAGGTGTTGTAGGTATTTTACTTGCTGCATTTGCTATCATCAAAGTTGGCGACAAGACATTAGCTGAAGTTCTTGATTTATCTTCAAAATTCAACATTGGTACAATTGGATCAATCATAGTATTCTTGTTATTATTAGCAGTTTTAGTTAGAACTTGTATCAAGAACGTAAATACTAATGAAGCGAAATAAAAATTTTCTAGAATTTATTCCTGAGGTCAACGAAAAAATAGAGTTTTATGAGAAAAATGATCTAGTGTACTTGAAAAAGAAACACAATCATATTTTTGATAAGATTGCTCAAAAGATGTTCTTTACGCCAAAAGAATCCAACATCAAGCTTGAAGGTTACGGCAGTGATGTTTTCAGAATGATTGATGGCAAAGCAAACATCATAGAGATTGGGAATAAATTAAAAGAACAATACGGAGATGAGGTAGAACCTCTATATGAGAGACTATCTCAATTCATACAAATTTTATACAACAATGATATTGTTAAACTCAAAAAGAAGTCTGAATAAGGCTTCTTTTTTATGGGGATTGCAGGACAAGGATAGAAAATGGTGTAAAGATTTCGCTAGAAGACAGTTGCAAGACACGCAAGGGTTGAGACCATAGCAAACACCTCGCACGAATATCCTGGGTAAAATTTAATGTTCTCACTCGCTCAGCCTCACTTCAGAAATCTTCTTTTAATAAGATGAAATGAAGATTTCATCGTTCGAAGCGTCGCTCATAAGAAGCATTAAATTTTATATGATGATATTCTTAGCTTCGATCGTTTGCTCTAAGGTTTCGCGTGTGTTGGGGATTGCAAGACAAGAATAAAAAATGGTGCAAAGATTTCGCTAGAAGACAGTTGCAAGACACGCAAGGGTCAGACTAATAGCAAACATCTCGCACGAATATCTAGACTACGAAAATAAATAAATTCTAAGCTTGTGAACCTAAAATTGTGAACTCGTGCTACCCACTCAAACAGCACAATTTTTTAACGGTTCACTTCACTTGAATTTATGATTATTTACTCCGTATGATATTCTTAGCTTCGATTGTTTGCTAGAAGGTTTCGCTGATTTTGAGATTGCTGGACAAGGATAGAAAATGATAAGAATAAATTAGCTGTGAGATTCAGGGGTAGGAACTATATGAGGTGTAACCGACAAAAAAGTCATTAAACATTAATTTATTGACAATAAAAATAATTATGGTAAACTTAAATTAACCAAAAGAAACAGGACGGTATTTTGAATAACAGAATTGAAGAATATAGGAAACCTTTAGGAGTTTGTATGTATCAGGTTTTCGATTTGGACTGAGAAGAAACATATAAGTGTCATGACCATAATTGTTGTTAACAATTATATGATTACATTGTGTAAAGGGGGTATTTATGAACTATAATAATCCTCAGAGGTATAAAAACGGAGACTAATTACTTTTCGATAGACAGGTTTAATAAAATCGAAAGGGAGGTAAGTAAAATGTTAAATAAGAGAAACATTGTTTATATTTGTAAATGCTGTTTGGGAGTAATTTTTGCATTAATCCTCATGTATACAATAAAAGAAGTTGTATTTGGTAATTATATTGCAGAAGCATTAATTGCTAGGGCGCTGCCTTTATCAATAACATTAGTAGCTATATCAATTCTATTTTTCTCTATAGGATATGAAAATAGAAAATAGATAGTCTTCGTTGAAGATTGTATAAAATATGAGTTAGGGTGAATCTAAAACCCTGACTCTTTTTTTATTATGACGGGCATGTCGTTAGTCTGTGGTGAAAGTTCACGTAGGGCGTAGTTTGCGACGAACTTCATAACAACTTGCAAGGCTATCACCGTGAGGTGATGGCGAGAAGAAGCTGAAATTATCCAAAACAGATAGCCTGTTTAAACTCAGGGGGGAGAAATGGACACAAAAAAATAAGAGTCATTTTCCATCTTCTGAAACAACTCTTATTTTCCGAGCAAACTGCACTTAAACTGAAATTTTGGTTCGATCATTTCCTTATCCACTCCTTAATAGTAATCTATCAGATAAACTTGCTTTTCAAGATATAACGAATCAATCTTTAAATCTTTAATTAACTAAAGTTTTCGATACTTAGGATAAAATTTTAAATTTAAATGTTTTAAGTTTAAATGTTTAAAGGTTCTAGTTTTATTTGTCTTCAAATAAAACGGGTAGTATTCCTGCGATTTTTGTTTATATATCCTTTTCATCGGAATCAATAAACTAAAGTAACAGTTGTGCTCTACAATTTAGATATCTTTTATTGTAGTATATATATACCCACTGAAAAATGTTTTAAACACTTTTTTGAAGTTTTTTTGAAAAAAATTAAAAAAAATTTGAAAAAAATTGATTTTGTTTGAAATTTCTTGAAATGAGGTATAATAAAAAAAACACATGATTTAAAATCATGCGCCATATAAGAAAGGAGTAAGGGGAGTCAACTCTGGAAAATTTTGAAGGCATGAGAGTTTTCCCCTCTAACTTGTTAACTAATTTAGATGTGAAGTAATTGTTTGATGATGAACCAAAATATTGGAATAAATATTGCTGGAATGTAATCCATGATTTTGAATTTTTTGATTTCTAGCATATCTATACCAAGTAGGACTATCAACAATGATCCTACTACTGAAATGTTATCAATTACTTCTGGTACTAAGACTTTGCTTAGTGATGTTGATAATAAGAATATTAGTGTGTTCATCACAAGTCCTACAACTCCGGACAGTGCTACTGTGAATCCGTATGTTGCTGAGAACAAAAATGTTGTTATACTGTCTAATATTATTTTAAATTGCATTATGTCGGCGGATCCACTTAATCCTAAATTCAATGGAGCAAGGATTGCCAATGATCCGATATTTTGTAGCATTATTAATGCAATGGCGCCTTTCATGGACGAGCCAGATGAGTCTGGAACTTTGTTTTGTAAATACTCTACAAGGTTGGCTAATTTCTTGTCCAAATCAAGACCGTTACCTATTATAGCACCGATAACTAAGGAAATCAACATAAAAATAAAATTATTTGTTTTGACACTTCCTTGTATTCCCATTATTAATATACAAACGGCGACAACGTCCATTATACTTTTTATTAGTTTTTTAGGCAGGAAAGATTTCAAAAGTCTTCCCAAAAGGGCTGCGACTGCAACCGCTACAACATTTATTAATATGTAAAACATCATAATCCTCCACGAAATATGATAATATATTTTATTCAATTTGTAAAGTAATATTTTTATTAATTAACAATGTAATATTTGAAAGTGGTAAAAATATGTAAATATAATATCACAAAAAGATAATACACATAAAAGCTACATATCAAATGAGCAAAAATATATCAATAATTTGTAAAATTTAGGAGTTCGATATGAACGAAAAAATCGAATTAATCAAAACTAAAGAGATAAATTTCCTCAAAGAACTGGATAATTCTGTCATTAGATTTAAGCACAGTCTTCCTCATCACAATGACAGTTTGTTAAATAGGGTTCTTGTGGAAAAATTCATATCTCAATCTAAGATTGATTTTTATGAGGAATATAAGGATGTATCTTCCCAATATAATTACATATACACTAAAAATAAACTTGTAGAAGAAAGATACGATGAAATCATTCAGATTTTTCAAGATATGGAAAATGATATGAGTTTTTTGGACGATGCTATCAAAAATTCTGGAGATATAGAAAAAGGATTTAATTTTAGGTTTTATTTGAAGAAAATTGTAGAGAGTTATAAATTTTCACGCGATAATTCAAAAGACAAGGATAAGAAAAGCAAAAGAGCTCATCTTAAATCTAAGAATAAAAGGGAGTTCATAATAAGTGAGTATTCAAAGGATAGCGTGTATTTGTACAGTGTTAAGAGAAGTCTGAAGCAAGTGTACAAAAAGAGAATAAATACTGAGGTGAACAAGCTTAGGCGTGATTTGTACGATTTGAGAAAAAATATGAAGGTTGATTCCAAAGATTACGATACAAAATTCAAGGCTTTATATTTAATTCCTGGTGTGGGTCAGCTTCAGTTCAACCAACTGTATAAGTTTTTGATTATGATTGCAATTTTTTTGGCGAGTGTGTTCATTCTCATTGGAGATACGCATATCGATAAACTGGATGAGCTTATGATTGGCATATTGGTGGTTTTGGAAATTATCAATATAGTAAATTATAAAAAAATCGTCAGAGATATTAATAAAGGAATTCGTCCGAATAATTTTAGAGAGTCGATTATAAACATTAAATTACAGGTTAAAGGATTTTTCATTAATAATATTAAACTTATTTACTGGGTAATATGTGGAATAGTTGCCGTTTTTAATATTTTTGTTGTGATTGCAACTGTTTTGGGAGAGGATTTGACATTTGTTCTGAAAAATAACGACCGATTTTATATTCAGTTTGATTTGAAGATAGTGTGTGCGTGTGCTCTACTTAGTGTGATGGTGTTTTCGATTGGAGAGATTGTATCTTTGATTGTGTGGAGGATTTTCTCCAGAGTTGACAAGGAATTGAATCTTTTCATGTGTATATTGTCAATTGCATCACTGTTTGTATTGCTGATGTTTCCAAATGATTTTGTGTTTACGAAAATATTTGGAATTTTCAACCAATACGTACTTCACGATCAAAGTTTGATGCTAATTTTCTGGTTGACTTTTTGGTTACTTATAGGTGCGCTAACAGCTTATAACGTGTATTCTATGCAAAGAATAGGATTTTTCTCTAATAATATCAATTATTTGATGCACAATGACGATATGAACAAGTTTGAGTATTATAGATGGGTTGTTTTTCCGATTTATTCTAATAAGGTTAATTTGATTACGATTTTGTTGAATTTTATGGCTTTTTATGTGATGTTTTGTTTCACTGGAGTGTATTTTTCTCACATGATCGATATTTACAATGAAGGCGCTATGGATATTCTCATATTTTTTGTAAGAAAGCTTAACAGTAATTATTATTACTTGATAGGTTTTATAATTGTGGCGATATTTTCTGTTGTCAATTTGTGTTGGGATATTATAACTAAGATTAGGGTTAGAAGGTAGTTATGGATATTGTATTTGAAAATTATAGTACGAATTATTTTGAAAATTTGACAGGGAAAATCTCTCAGAATTGTCAGATTTTTTCAAATAAAATAACTTTGGATAAGTTCATAGCTGTATTAATGAATGTAAAATACGCAAATGGGAAGATGTTAATAGATGGAAAGATTTCAAACAATGTGATATCGAAGTACCGTGGATTTTATGTTGTGGATGAGTTTATGTTGTATCCTCATTTGAATGTGTACGATAATTTGTCGTTGGTGTTGCGTTCAATGAAGATGTCTCCTGTGACAATTTACAGAAAAATTCAGAGCTTGAATGAAAGTCTGAATGTGGATTTGGATAATAAGTTAAAAGAATGTGATAATGATACTATCATCAAACTTTTTTATGCGAAGGTTGTGTTGGCGCAGAGTCAGTTTGTGATTATAAAAAATTACAATAATTACACAAAAATTTTTGCTAAGAAAAACATGAGAAAACTTACTCAAATGTTTGATGAGAAGAATATCAACTATATTATTTTGTGTGACAAGAAGAAAAAATTAGTTGATGATTTACCGATTTTAAAGCTAGGCAAGAGTACCATTTCTGATGTAAAATGATTTGAACATTTTATTAAAATTATATATTTTTAGCTTTTTGAAAAATTTTAATACTATATTTTCAGTGTTATTTCACTTAGATTTGTGGTAATATTTAATAGGAATTAATACTATAAATTGTAGTTGGGTTTTTATAATCCACTATATACACGATAAAAGGGAGTAATAATGGAAATAAAAAAGAGAGATGGCAATATTGTCGATTTTGATAGGTCGAAGATAAAATTAGCCATGAAAAAAGCTTATGCTTCTGTAGGAATTTACGCAGAGGAAAATGAACTGGAAGCTATGGCACAAGAAATTGAAAACACTATTGTGAACAAGTATCCGAAAAATCATGTGGTCACTGTGGAAGAAATCCAAGACTTGGTGGAATTGACTTTGATTGATCACGGTCAATACAAGGTTGTAAAATCTTTTATTTTGTATCGTGCAAAACATACCACAGACAGAAAAGTTATCGAAGAGTTCGAAAGATTTATCACAGATGAAGATGTCATCGAAATCATTAGATATATTCAAGAACATTACGATTCTACTAGGTATTCGATTGAGAATTTGTATTTGAAGTTCGAATCATTTGTTAAGCCTAATCTGTCACAATACGATATGGTGAATTTATTGTCCAAAGCTTCTGGGGAACTTGTTAGTAAGGAAGCTCCAAATTGGGAATATATTGCATCGTTGTTTATGAATTATAATTTGAAACAAAATATTAAGAAGTTAGAAGTTCAATACGATCTTCAAGATTTTAAATCAAAGATTAAGTTTTTGGATGAGAGAGGATTGTATGGTTCATACATCAGAGAAGTGTATACTGATGATGATATTGACGAATTGGAAAAATACATTGATGACGATAGGGATAAGTTATTCACATTCAGTGCTTTGGATTTGATTATAAAGAGATATTTGATTAAAACTCATGACAACAGAGTGATGGAATCTGCACAAGAAATGTTCATGGGGATTGCGATGCATTTGGCACTTAAAGAAAAGGATAGAATTCATTGGGCAAAGAAGATCTACGATAATTTGTCCACATTGAAAGTGACTGTGGCAACTCCTACGATGAGTAACGCCAGAAAACCATTCAATCAATTGTCAAGCTGTTTTATAGACACTGTTCCTGATACTTTGGAAGGAATTTATCGTTCGATAAATAATTTCGCACAAGTTTCTAAGCATGGTGGTGGAATGGGATTGTATTTCGGAAAAGTTCGTGCAAATGGATCCGACATTCGTGGTTTCCAAGGTGTTGCAGGTGGAGTTATCAGATGGATTAAACTTGCAAATGATACAGCTGTTGCAGTGGATCAATTGGGAGTGCGCCAAGGTTCTGTAGCTGTGTACTTGGATGTATGGCACAAGGATATATTGGAATTTTTGCAACTTAGAACAAACAACGGTGATGACAGAATGAAAGCACACGATGTGTTCCCTTCTGTTTGCTATCCTGATTTGTTCTGGAAGATGGTTCGTGACGATATCGACGGAACTTGGTATATGTTCGACCCACACGAAATCTCTGTGAAAAAAGGATATAATTTGGAAGATTATTACGGGGACGAATGGGAAAAAAGATACAACGAATGTGTGCTTGACGAAAGTATTTCCAGACGTAGCATAAAAGTAAAAGATTTGGTTAGACTTATCATAAAATCCTGGACAGAAACAGGAACTCCGTTCACATTCAACCGTGATACTGTAAACAGAATGAATCCTAACAAACACAAGGGAATGATTTATTCTTCTAATTTGTGTACAGAAATTATGCAAAATATGAGCGAAATTCATTCTATCAGTGAAACTATCGAAACAGAAGACGGAGACGATATTATCGTTACGAAAACAAAACCGGGAGATTTTGTTGTGTGTAATCTTGCTTCTCTTGTTTTGGGAAATATCGACGTGAACAACGACGAAGAATTAGAGGAAGTTGTGGAAACAGCAGTTAGAGGACTTGACAATGTTATTGATTTGAACTTCTATCCATTGGAATACGCAAAGTACACTAACAAAAAATACCGTCCAATCGGACTTGGAACAAGTGGTTATCATCACTGTTTGGTAAAAAATAATATTATGTATTCAGATGTTGAAAAGCATTTGGAATTTGCAGATAAATTGTACGAAAAAATCAATTACTACGCTATCAAAGCAAGTAATAAAATCGCCAAGGAAAAGGGATCTTACGAATATTTTGAAGGTTCTGATTGGGAAAATGGTGAATATTTCAAATTAAGAGATTACAATTCTGAAAAATGGAACGAATTGTATCACGATATCAAGAAAAACGGAATGAGAAATGGTTACTTGATGGCAGTGGCACCAACTGGTTCAACTTCGATAATCGCAGGAACTACTGCAGCAGTGGATCCAGTTATGAGTAGATATTTCCTTGAAGAAAAGAAGGGTACAATTGTCCCACGTGTTGCACCAGGACTTAGTCCACAAACATTCTGGTTGTACGAAAATGCACACGAATTGGATCAAAATATAACTGTAGATGCGACAAGTATCAGACAACGCCACATCGACCAAGGACAATCGGTCAACATTTATATCACGACTGATTACACGATGAGAACAATACTAAACATCTACATCAGAGCTTGGGAAAAAGGCATCAAATCCATCTATTATGTTAGAAGTAAATCATTAGAAGTGGAGGACTGCGATAGCTGCAGTGCATAATTTTTATGAAAAAATTATTATCAGTGATGTTGAGCTTAGCGCTTGTACTTGGAGTTACAAGTTGTAACAAAAAACAAGAAAAAGTGGAAGAAAAACCACCCGTAGAGCAAGTTCAACTAAAAGACGATTTGAATGGCAAAAAGCCAAGTGAGATTGATTCTTCGATAAATTACGATGAGTATGTGGACTCGAAGGACAAATTAATCAAGGTTATCAAAAAATTGCACGAAACACGTGGCAAACAAGAGCTTGTGTTCTTGGGCAATGACAAATCGCAAGTCGAAAATTTTATGAATGAATACGACAAGAACGACAAGAAAACTGCCGAAGATAATTTGGTGGTTGGAGATATGAAATTTGTGAAGGAGTCTTCAATCGGTAAGCCGATTTTCTCCATGAAATTAAAATCGGTGTTGAACGAAGATTTCAGAGATGAGCCTTATAGCTTGGAATTCACTTACAAATATATCGACAAACTAAACGAATTGTCAGAAAAAGTAAAAGGCAAGGATGATTTTGAAACGGTGAAAAATTTGGCAAAAGTTTTGATTGACGATTACAGATACGATCCACAACTTTCATCGACATTTGGTTGTGATTTGTTGTTAAACAAAGAGGGAACTTGCAATTCGTTCAGCGAACTTGCCAATGATGTGCTAAATAATTGTGGAATTTATTCTGAAATTTGGTGGGTAGATTCATTGCCTGACGATGAATTGGACAAAAATTCCAATCCATATCGTAACCATTCGATCGACAGAGCAAGATTAAATGGCAAGATGTATTTCTTGGATTTTACTCACTCTACGATTTCACACAAGAACGCAAAAGACTACGGATTTGAAAACAGACCGAAACTTATAATGGAGAAATTACCAGAAGTAGAACGTGGCAAAAACCAACTATACACTGGATATTCAAAAGTTCGTGAACCGATTTTGGTTAACAAAGGATTCTGCGATGGACATTACAGCATAGACAACCCTTACGCAAAATATTCTGACCTAGGATTGGGTTGGACAACTTACGATAAATTATTGGATAATTTACGCAAAAATCCATACTTTAAGTAGTAATAAACAAAGTTTGTAAAAATTTTTTCAAAATAATTTCAAAAAAAGCTTGACAAAAGATTTTTGAGCTTGTATTATATATCCATAAGCAAAACAAATAAACATTAACGTTGATAAGAAGAGTAAACGATGAATGCTTTTACAGAGAGTCTCAGTTTGGTGAAATGAGATAAAGAATAGTTGTTGAAAATGGTCTTGGAGTTAGAAAAGTCGAATAGCATTTGCTTTTAAACTTTTCCGGTTGCATCCGATATCTTGTGCTAGGTATGAATACGTACTGAACAATGAGAAAATGCATATTTGTATATTTGCATATATGTATTTAAAAATAAGGTGGTAACGCGGATATATTCGCCCTTATGTGATGAATGTCACATAAGGGCTTTTTTTATTACAAAAATGAGGTGAGATTATGATTGAAGTATTAAATTTGAAAAAAACTTTTAATACAAGTGAGAAAGAATTTAATGCAGTTGATGATGTAAGTTTCAAAGTAAATAAGGGTGAAATTTACGGAATAATTGGTTTGTCAGGAGCTGGTAAATCAACACTTGTAAGACTTCTAAACAGATTGGAAGAACCAACAAGTGGAAAGGTAATAATAGATGATGTTGACATAACATCATTAAAGCAAAAGGAATTATTGGAAGCAAGAAAAGAAATCAGCATGATTTTCCAACATTTTAATTTATTTAATCAAAAAAACGTCTACGAAAACATTGCATATCCTTTGAAGCTTCAAAACATTCCAAAGAATGAAATAGAAAAAAGAGTTAACGAATTACTGGATTTCATTGGACTTAGAGACAGAGCAAAAAGCTATCCTAGCCAATTATCCGGTGGACAAAAACAAAGAGTAGCGATTGCAAGAGCATTATCCACAAATCCTAAGGTGATTTTATCAGATGAATCTACAAGCGCACTTGATCCACAAAACACACAACAAGTTTTGGAAATATTGAGAAAATCAGTAGACAAATACAAAACGACGATAATAATGATAACTCATCAAATGGAAGTTGCAAAAGACATCTGTGACAGAATAGCAGTGATGGAAAATGGAAAAATCATCGAAGAAAATTCTGTCGAAGAATTATTCAAAAACCCAAAAACAGATGTTACTAGAAACTTCATCAGAAAGCTTGTCGAAGAGGATGAAGAAGAGATAATAACTGACGATTTTAAGGGAGATGTCGTTAGATTAACTTATTCCAAGAAGTCTTACAACAAACCGATATTATCACAAGCAGCGAGAATCTCTGGGATAGATTTCAGCATTATATCTGGAAATATCAACAAACTTCAATCCACAGGAGTTGGATACACAGTTGTTGAACTTATCGGACAGAAGGAAAATATACAAAAAGCAAAAGACTTTTTGACAGAAAATGATATTAGAGTAGAGGAGGTTAAATAATGGATGATTTACTAAATTTGGTGCTTGAAGCAACAGGCGAGACGTTGTATATGATTTTAGTAAGCACGTTTTTCACAATTTTATTTGGCCTTCCATTGGCACTTATTTTATATACAACTGGACAATCGGGACTTAATCCAAAACCAAAACTATACGCGGTGTTGGATGTTATAGTTAACATTACAAGATCATTTCCATTCATCATATTGATGATAGTATTACTTCCACTATCCAAGTTAATCGTCGGAACCAAAATAGGAACATCTGCATCTATCGTGCCATTGACAGTCGGTGCAATTCCATTTTTGGCGAGATTATTTGAACAAGAATTCTTGAATGTGGACAGAGGAATCATCGAAGCATCCAAATCAATGGGGGCAAGTAATTTTAACATATTGACAAAAGTTTTGATTCCAGAATCATTGCCGCAATTGGTGTTGGCGATAACAAACTTAATGATCACATTGATTGGATATTCTGCAATGGCAGGAACAATCGGTGGAGGAGGCTTGGGAGCCTTGGCAAAACGATACGGCTACGACAGATTTAACACAGAAGTATTATTGTGGGCAGTAGTTGTAATTATAATCTTGGTTGAAATTGTACAAATATCAGGTACAAAAATTTCAAATAAATTAAACAAAAAAAACATATAGGAGTGGTAAAAATGAAAAAGAAAATTTTATTAGTAGTATTGGCATTAGCATTGGTATTAACATCATGTGCTAAAAAAGAAAGCAAAAAAGAAGACGGACAAAGTGCAAAACAAGAATCACAAACTACAGAAAACAAGAAGGTTGTAATTGGAGTATCTCCAGCACCTCACAAAGAAATTGCAGAAAAAGCAAAAGAAATCTTGGCAAAAGATGGGATTGAACTAGAAATTAAAGAATTTGATGATTATGTAACACCTAACACATCACTTCAAGAAAAAGATATCGACTTGAACTTCTACCAACACGTTCCTTACTTGGAAAACTTCAACAAAGAAAGAGGAACAAAATTAGTATCATTGGGAGCAGTTCACTTGGAACCAATGGGAATATATTCTAAAAAATACAAATCTTTAGATGAATTAAAAGACGGAGACGAAGTTATAATTCCAAACGATGCTACAAATGGAGCAAGAGCATTAAAAATATTAGAAGATAACAAAGTAATCAAATTAAAAGAAAACGCAGGATTAGAAGCTACTGAAAAAGATATTGCAGAAAATCCAAAGAACTTGAAATTCACAGCCGTTGAAGCAGCAACAATTCCAAGAGCATACGAAGACGCTGCGATTGCTGTAATCAATTCAAACTTTGCGCTAGAAGCAAAATTATCACCAAAGAAAGATGCAATTGCAATCGAAAAATCAGAAGGAAACCCATTTGCAAATATTATAGTTGCAAGAGAAGAAGACAAAGACAACGAAACTTACAAGAAAGTATTACAAGCTTTTGAATCAGACGAAGTTAGAAAATATATCGAAGAAAAATTCGATGGAGAAATAATACCAGCAAAATAGGAAATATTAAGGGGGAGATTGAAAATGAGTTTACACGTACCATTTAGATATGATTATGTAGGAAGTTTCTTGAGAGATGAAAAATTACTAAAAGCTAGATCAGACTTTGAAAAAGAAATAATCACAAAAAAAGAATTAAAAGAAATAGAAGATGAATGCATCAAAAAATTAATCGATAAACAAAAGGAATTGGGCTATCACGTAATAACTGATGGAGAGTTTCGAAGAAAAAGTTGGCATTTAGACTTCTTCTGGGGACTTAACGGAATAAAAAGAGTTGAGCTTGATCATGGATACTACTTCCACGGAAAGGAAACTTATCACACATCAGTACAAGTTGAAGGAAAAATCACAGGCGAAAATCATCCATTCGTAGAACATTTTAAATTCGTAAAACAATTTGAAGACGACAATACAATTGCGAAACAAACAATACCTGCACCAGCGCAATTACTTGTAGAATTATTTAGAGAAGATAATGCAAAGATAACTAACAAAATCTATCCAGATTACGAAAAGTTGGAACAAGATATTGCGAGGGCTTACAAACAAGTTATCAAGGATTTGTACGATGCAGGATGCAGAAATATACAATTTGACGATTGCACATGGGGAATGTTAGTAGATTCTGATTATATCAACAGAAAATACGGTGAATCAGTTTCATTGGATGATGAAGCTAACAGATATTTGAGAATCAACAACTTAGCACTTGAAGATAGACCTCAAGATTTGACAATAACAACACATGTTTGCAGAGGAAATTACGAATCAACTTACGCAGCAAGTGGTGCTTACGACAAAATAGCACAAATATTATTTGCACAAGAAAATGTAGATGCATTCTATCTTGAATACGATGACGAAAGATCCGGTGGATTTGAACCATTAAAATACGTTTCTGGAGATAAAAAAGTTGTTCTTGGACTTATCACATCAAAAAGAGGAGAGCTAGAAGACGAAGAAGAAATAATTGCTAGAATTCACAAAGCAGCAGAGTTCATTTCTCTTGATAGATTGTGTTTGAGCCCACAATGCGGATTCTCATCTAACGAAAATGGAAACATATTGACGATTGAACAACAATGGGAAAAACTAAAACTCATTAAGAAAATAGCTGAAAAAGTTTGGGGAAAATAAGTAATCATATCTATCTCATTTTTATAAATTGCAGGCAATGAAAGTTGCCTGTAATTTTTTGCGCATTTAGACATCATAACTTTGGGAATAGTTTTCTGGGATTTAATAATATTTGTAAAAATTGTTAGGATTTTTGATTTTTGGGTATATATATTTTAATAATATAAGAGAAACGTTGCGGTCATTTTGCAAACGATATTATAAATGTTGTTTTGCAAATTTACTTATCAAATTTGTTTAATAAACTATGTAACAAAAATGCAAATGTTTTCTTATAAATAATAGGAGGCACAATTATGAAATCTTATCCAACAAACAAAATTAGAAATCTTAGCTTGGTTGGGCATAGCGGAAGTGGAAAAACTCAACTCACTGAAGCATGCCTATACTTAACCAATGTGATTAACAGAGTCGGAAAAGTTGAGGACAAAAACACAGTTTCTGACTATTCTAAGCAAGAAATGAAGAGGGGTATTTCTATATCCAGCTCTGTTATTCCAATCGAACACAACGACATAAAAATCAATTTCATAGACACTCCGGGCTATTTTGATTTCGAAAGAGAAGTGTATCAATCACTAAGAGCATCAGAAGCAGCGCTTATTGTTATCGATGCTGTTAACGGTATAGAAGTAGGAACAGAAAAAGTTCTTCGCTACACTCAATCAATCGATCTTCCAAGAATTATTTTCGTAAATAAAATGGAAAAAGAAAATGCTAATTTTAACAAATGCGTTAGTGATTTGCACGTTAAGTTTGGCAATAACATCATTCCATTTACTTTGACTCTTGGTGAAGGCGAAGATTTCAAGGGAGTTATCGATGTTATCGACAAAAAAGCTTTTGAGTACAATGGTTTCGAATTCAAGGAAGTTCCTATTCCAGAAGACAGAGTGGACGAAGTTAATGTTGTATTCGATGAAATTTGTGAAGTTGTCGCTCAAACAGACGACGAATTGATGGAAAAATATTTCAACGGAGAAGAATTTACACACGAAGAATTCAAAAAAGCTTTGGTATCAGCTTTACTTGAAGGTACTTGTGTACCACTTATCGCAGGAAGTGCGCTTACAGGAGTTGGGGTTGATGTTTTATTAGAAATCATCGAAAAATACATGCCAACACCAGATGACGAAAGAGCAAAATACGGCTTCAGACATGCTGACGACAAGCAACGTAAATTCTCTGTTGATGAACCAATGAGTGCAGTTGTATTCAAGACAATTGTGGATCCTTTTGTTGGAAAGATTTCGATTTTCAAGGTAATTTCAGGTAAAATTACCAAAGATACTTTATTATACAATTCAAGCAAGGAAGTTGAAGAAAAGATTGGTGATTTATTCTTCTTGCGTGGTAAGGAACAAATCAAGACTGATGAAGTTCACGCAGGTGACATCGGTGCGATTAGTAAATTAGTTGAAACAGAAACAGGAGACACTATTTCTGATAAGAATGATCCAACTGTTTACAAACGTTTGAAATTAAAACCTGCAACATTATTCTTTGCTATTCAACCAAAATCAAAATCAGATGATGATAAGATTTCAACAGCATTAACTAAATTGCAAACTGAAGATTTGTCATTTGTATCTGAAAGAAATAATGAAACTAAGCAATTATTAATCGGTGGACGTGGCAATGTTCAACTTCAAGTAATGATGGACAGATTAAAAGACGAATACCAAGTAGAAACAGAAGTTGTTCCATTGAGAATTGCATATCGTGAAACTATCAAGGCAAAATCAGATGTCGAAGGAAAACACAAGAAACAATCTGGTGGTGCAGGACAATTTGCTGATGTATTTATCAGATTTGAACCGTTGACAGATTCCGAAGAAACATTCGTATTTGAAGAAGAAGTATTCGGTGGAGCTGTTCCTAAAAACTTCTTCCCAGCAGTTGAAAAAGGCTTGGAAGAATCCTTGGAAAAGGGACCTTTGGCAGGATATCCTGTAGTTGGTGTCAAAGCTATACTTTACGATGGAAAATATCACCCAGTAGATTCGAACGAAATGGCATTCAAAATCGCAGCTCAAATCGCATTCAAAAAAGGTATCGAAGAAGCGAAGCCAATTTTGTTGGAACCTATTATGAAGGTTACAATCAAAATCCCTGAAGAATACATGGGAGATGTAATGGGAGATATGAACAAACGCCGTGGTAAGATCTTGGGAATGGAATCTGACGAAGACGGTAACCAAATCGTAATCGCAGAAGCTCCTCACAAAGAATTGTTCGAATACTCAATTGATTTGAGATCAATGACTCAAGCAAGGGGAGAATTTGAAATGGAATTCGTAAGATATGAAGAAGTTCCTTCAAATGTTACAGAAGAAATAATTAAAGAACAATAAATTTGGAGATGCCCTTATCGTGTGATAGGGGCATTTTTTCGTGGCAAAAAGCTTGCTGACTTACGAGCTTGTGCTAAGAGTTTTCGTCAGATGGGAAGGGCTTGCTTAGATACAAGCAAACATCTCGCTATCGAATATCTCGCTTACGAAAATAAATAAATTCTAAGCTCGTTAGCCTAAAATTGTGAACTCGTGCTGCGCACTCAGACAGCACAATTTTTTAACGGCTAACTTCACTTGAATTTATGATTATTTTCTCCAGAGGATATTCTCAAGCTTCGATAGTTTGCTAGAGTGCTAAGAGATTTCGCGAAAATAAGAAACTTGCTTACATACGAATTTTTGCTAAGAGATTTCGTCAGATTGGTAGGCTTGCTGAGATACGAGCAAACATCTAGCTATCGAATATCTGACTACTAAAATTTGTGATTTCTAAATCTTGGTCTCCTAAAATTTAAAGCTCGATTGCGCTCAAGCGGTTAAATTTTAGTCGGAGCCCTTCGATTTGAAATCAGCAAAATTTTCTCCGTATGATATTCTTAAGCTTCGATTGTTTGCCGGAGTGCTGAGAGTTTTCGCGTGAATGGGAGACTTGCTTACATTGATGATTTTGCTAAGAGCTTTCGTCAGATGGGAAGGGCTTGCTAACGTACGAGCAAACATCTCGCTATCGAATATCTGACTACAAAAATTTGTGATTTCTAAATCTCGGTCTCCTAAAATTTAAAGCTCGCTGGCGCTCAAGCGGTTAAATTTTAGCCGGAGCCCTTCGATTTGAAATCAGCAAAATTTTTTTCGTATGATATTCTTAAGCTTCGATAGTTTGCCGAAGTGCTAAGAGATTTCGTGAGAATGGGGAGACTTGCTTACATACGAGTTTTTGCTAAGAGATTTCGTCAGATTGGTAGAGTTAGCTGAGGGATAGCTGAATTACAAATTAGAAAAAATCCGCTTAATCAGATTCAGGGAGAGTAGACGGGACTAGATTACGTAAAAGTATTCTTCGTTGAAGTTTTTATAGAGTGAGAAGTGGTTTTTGTTGTAGTCTAGTAGTCCTTCTTTTTTCATTTCCATTAGTTCCTTTGATAGTGCGCTTCTGTCGACGTTTAGGTAATCTGCAAGTTCTTGTCTATTAAATGGTATGTCGAATTGGTTGGTTTCTTTTTTTAGTGCGACTGAGCTTAGATAGACGGATAGTTTTTGTCGAATTTTTTTGAAGGAGGATTGGCAAAGTTTTTGTGATAGTGAATAGTTATCGTTTGATAGTATGAGTAGCAGATTTTTGATTAATTTGTGGTTGTAGTCGTTGTGATTTGCGAAAATTTGGTTTGTGTTTATAAACAGGATTTCACAGTCTTCACTTGCGACAACGTCTATGATTAATTTTTCGCCACTGATTGCGTAGGATTCTGCGATTATTTGGAATTTGTTTCTGTTTGAAAGTATCATTCTACTTCCCCAATAATTTGTGATTTCTAATCTAACTTTTCCTTTGAGTATTAGTCCAAATGTGTCTGTTGTGTTTCCAGATTTGTAAATGTATTGGTGTTTTTTGTAGGATTTTTGGTAAATAAAATTTGAGTTTAATAGTTGATTGATCTCTTGTTGTGAGAAGTTTTTGAATAATTCTGATTTTAATATTTCCATTTCTACCTCTTGTGTTGTTATAACAACGTACTTTTTTATTAAATTATATTAAACTATAGACATAAAATCAAATGTGGTTTATGATATATGGAAACAAAGGAGAGAAAAATGAAAAATATTTTAGATACTATTGGAGATACAAGACTTGTTAGATTGAAAAACATAGGAAATGGAAACATTTATGTTAAGGTTGAAAAGGAAAATGCAACTGGTTCAATCAAGGACAGAGCAGCTCTTGAAATGATTAGAGGAGCTATTGATGATGGCTCATTAAAACCAGGAATGAAGATTGTTGAACCAACAAGTGGTAATACTGGTATTGCTATTGCAATGATTGGTCAAAATCTTGGATACGATGTTACAATTGTGATGCCAGAATCGATGTCTATCGAAAGACGCAAATTGATGCAAGCTTATGGTGCTACAATTATTTTGACTGGCGAAGGTGGTATGCAAACAGCTGTTGATAAGGCGAAGGAATTGGAAGCTACTGGCGAATATTTTATGCTAAATCAATTTGCAAATCCTTATAATACTTTGGCTCACGAAAAATACACAGGTCCTGAAATCTATTCCGAATTGCCAGAAGTTAAAGGATTTATTGCTGGTGTAGGAACAGGTGGAACTGTAACAGGTGTTGGTCATTTCTTAAAGGAAAAGAATGAAAATGTAGCTGTATGGGCAATTGAACCAGAAGAATCAGCGTTGTTGAGCACTGGAAAGGCTGGTGGACACAAAATCCAAGGAATTGGAGCAAACTTTGTTCCAGAAATTTTGGATAGGGATATGTTAGACGAAGTAATCACTGTTAAGGGTGACGATGCTTTGGATATGGCAAGGAGACTTGCAAAAGAAGAAGGACTTTTGGTGGGGATTTCTTCGGGCGCAAATGTATTTGGCGCTTTAAAAATGTTAGAGAAAGTTGATGGTCCGATAGTTACTGTTCTTCCAGACACTGGAGAAAGGTACTTGTCGACTGAATTATTTAAAAATGAGGCTAATTAAAAGATTATCTGAATACGGTGATTTTATTTTACAAGAAGATCCTGCATGTCGCACGAAATTTGAAGCGATATTTATGTATCCAATCGTGAGGGCATTGATTTATCACAGAATTGCAAATTATTTTTACAGAAAAAAGCACACAACTCTAGCGAGGTTTTTCTCACAAAGAGCGAGGCGCAAAACAGGAATTGAAATTCATCCAGGAGCGACAATCGGCAAGAATCTGTTCATAGATCATGCGATGGCAGTTGTGATTGGTGAGACTGCGATTGTTGGTGATAATTGCCACTTCTACCATAATGTAACGCTTGGTGGTACTGGCAACGAAAAGGAGCACCAACGTCATCCGATTGTAGGTGATAATGTTGTAATTGGAACTGGAGCGACTGTTTTAGGGCCGATTAAAATTGGAGATCGTGCGAAAATCGGCGCAGGTGCAGTTGTTTTGAGTGATGTTCCAAGTGATTGCACAGCAGTTGGAATGCCTGCAAAAATAATAAGACACCATTAATATGAATACAAATCTCTTCGGCAAACAAAATTTGCTGAGGAGATTTTTTGTTTTGTGATAAAATGGATGTATAAGCAAGCAGGAGGAATTTATGAAAAAGAAAATATTTGCAATTGTAATGGTGCTTTTAATGTTGTGCTCATGCAGCATTGGAAAAAGAGAAGTGTATTTGTATGGAGAAGATCACGATATAAAACCTATTTATAACGAAGAGTTAAACATTTTGAGAGATTACTACAAAAAAGGTGGCAGGAATTATTTTCTAGAGTCTCCTCATTATTGTGCACAATATCTTAATTTGTGGATGAAATCAGACAATGATGAGTATTTAAACAAAATGTTTGATTTTTTTAAAAAATACGGAAATTATGATTATGATTACAATATTGAATTTTATAAAACTATTAAGAAAGAAATGAATGATATTATATTCTACGGTGTCGATGTGGGACATGCTTATGATAGCATAGGTAAGGATTACCTAAAATTAGCAAAAGAAAAGGGCGACAAAGAAGACATCGAACTTACTGAGAGGGCGATAGAACAAGGCAAGAATTTCTATGGCAAAGAAAAAGTTGATCATTTAAAAGCTAGTGAGTACAGAGATAAAATGATGGCTGAAAATTTTATGGATACATATAATAGGACAAAAGGAGATGTTATTGGATTTTTTGGATTGGCACATATAGACGGGGTAGGTTATGTTAACGATTATATGACGAAGATTATACAAGATAAAATTAAAAATCTTCACATAGTTAATTTGTTGAAAAGTAAAAACCTTAAACCAATCTCAACAGAAAAAATCACATACAATGGAAGAGAATTTGAAGCGGATTATTATGGAATTATAAGCCACAAGTACTCTCGATATTCTCACGAAAAATTATACCGAATTAAAGATACGGAATACTTCAAAAATTTTACGACAACAGGTTACAATCAATACTTTCCGTATAATTTTAGCTTTAAAAAAGGAGACATCATATTAACTAGACAATACAATGATAAAGATCAAGAAGATGTAGTTGTAAGAGTTACAAGTGATGGAACAGAAAAACTTTTCTTAGTAGACTACATTCAACCAAAATAAATTAACAAATAGCGATGAACGAGAAAAGTGATGTGTACCCATAAAACTGGACACAATATTTAATTAATTAGTTGTAGTGGATGCTAACCTATATTTTGTAGGTGGCATCCATTTTGTTTTTGATTGAATTCTTTCGTTATTGTAATAATAGATGTATTCTTCTATTGCTTTAGAAAATTCTTCATAGGAGCTATAGCTCTTTTCACAGCCATAATAAACTTCATTTTTTAATCTTCCAAAGAATGTTTCCATAATAGAATTATCGTAACAATTCCCTTTTCTTGACATTGATTGTCTTATACCATGTTTTTTTAGTTCATTAACATAATATTTATGTTGGTATTGCCAACCTTGATCTGAGTGTAGTATCAAGTTATTTAATTTTGGAAATTTGCTAAATGCTTTTCTTAACATATTCGATATTTGTTTTAAATTAGGACTTAGAGATAAGTCATATGAGATAATCTCATTGCTATACATATCAAGTATTGGAGATATGTAGCATTTACCCCAAGAAAATTTAAATTCAGATACATCCGTGGTCCATTTTTGTAAAGGTCTGTCTGCTTTGAACTCTCTATTGATGATATTATCTGCAACTTTACCTATCTTTCCCTTATATGAGTGATATTTCTCTTTAGACCTTTTCCCAAATAGTTTTAGCTCATGCATGATCTTTTGAACTTTTTTATGATTTATTACATACCCTTGATTTATTAACTCCATATACACTCTTCTTACACCATATCTTCCTTTGTGCAAGTTAAATATTTCGGTTATTTTATCTGCGATAGGGCGATTCTTAACTTTTATCTTATCCACTTTATTCAGTTCAAAGTAGTATGTTGATTTTGGCAAATCAATCGCTATTAAAAGATAGTTTAGTCTGTATCCTTTTTCTTTAAGTTCTTTGACAATCGCTGCTTTTTCGCCTTGAGTTGCGCAGCGTAACGTTCTTCTCTCAAGGCGATCTCTTTTTTTATTATTTCGTTTTCTGCTTTTATATATTCATTTTCCGCTCTAAGTCTTATGAGCTCTTCTCTTTCAGATTCATTAAGTTTCCTTGGCTTATGGATATTTTTCTTTTTCATGCTTGTATTTTTAGATTTACAACCTCTCTTTCTATTTACAAGACCATTATATCCATAATTTTTATACTTGTTAACCCATGAATAAAGTTGTCCACGATTAATTCCGATTTCAATTGCTACAGAACCTATTGTGTTTCCAGCTAATACTTTGCTGACCACTTCTAGCTTTTCATCAGTTGTCCACTCGATATTATTTCCATGTTTTAAAATTTCTGGACCATGCTTTTCTTCTAACTTAAACCATTCTTTAATTGTGTCATGAAATCTCTTTTCTTTAACTCCTTCAGGTGTATTAGGCCATTTACCTTCTCTATACAACTGCACACATTCTCTTTTAAATTCATAACTATATTTCATAAAAATACCCTCCTTACTGGATGTCCAGTAAAGAGGGTACATATCAAAAGTTTGTCGCTGTTTTTGTTTTTTCTATTTGGGTATAAATATTTTAGAGGTTATTTGGACATAAATGTTAAATAAATAACCTTGTTTATCAAAATCACGAAAGGAGAATATGATGCTAAAATTAATTAGAACACCTCAAAAATACGTTCAAGGCAAAGACGCTTTGAACGAATTTGCCAAATATGCAAGAGATTATGGAAACAGGTTTTTGTTCGTATCTTCAAAAAGAGGATTGAATGATTGCCAAGAAAAAATAGAAAAAAGTTTTGAAGGAACTGACGCTTTCAGAAAATATGAAATTTTCTCTGGAATTTCTTCTAATGGAGAAATCGAGAGAATGAGAAAAATCGTCGTTGATGAAAAAATCGATGCGGTTGTTGGAATTGGTGGAGGATCTGCTATTGATACTGCAAAGGCTACGGCGTTTTATGAAAACAAACCAGTTTTGGTAGTTCCTACAGTTGTAGCGACTGACGCTCCATGTACTGGACTTTCAGTTATTTACAATGACGATCACACATTTGACAGATATATTTTCTATCCAGATAATCCTAACATGGTAATCGTGGATACTACAATAATTGCCAACGCTCCTGTTAGATTTTTGGTTGCAGGAATGGGAGATGCTTTGGGAACTTACTACGAAGCTAGAAGTTGCAAAAAAGTTGATGCGCCTTCACTTGAAAATGGTGGAATTAGTGAATCAGCGATGGCTCTTTGTAAATTGTGCAATGAGATTTTGTTTGAACATGGAGAAATCGCCAAGAAATCTGTGGAAAATCATTTGTTGAACGAATCTGTTGAAAAAGTTATTGAAGCAGCAACTTATCTAAGTGGTGTTGGGGCAGACAATGGCGGACTTGCAGCGGCACATTCTATCTACAACGGATTTACTGAAATAGAAGGCGTTTCTGCAATGCACGGAGAAATCGTAGCTTTTGGTACGATTGTGCAATTGTTGATGGAATCAGCTCCAAAAGATGAGTTGATGAAGGTAATGGATTTCTGCTACAAAGTTGGACTTCCAATCACTTTGAATGATATGAATATAAAAGCCGAAAATATTATGGTAGGTTGCGAAAAAGCCTGTGTTGAAGGAGAAACTATTCACAACGTAGTTGGAGAAATCAATCCAGAAAGATTAAGAGATTTCGTATTGACAGCTGATGTTTTGGGTACAAGATACTACGAAGAACACAAAAGATTCTAGAAATAAATAGCACACTAAAAAATCATCCTCAAATTTAAAAAGAGGATGATTTTTTGAGTCTATTTTATTTTTCTCCAAAAACTGATTTGATTGTAAAGTTCAATTCCTACTAATATTAATGCCCATGGAATTAATATTCCCATAAGAATCCATTTAATAGGAGCTGATTGTATGCTAAACATTACAAATGAGAATATTGCTATTGTCAAAAATGAAAGTCCCATCATTTTAATAACGTAGGCGAATTTGGATTGTCTGTTCATTATATCTGAAATGCTCGACCAATTCACGTATTTGTGTTTGTAGTCTCCTGCGACTTTGAATCTACAAAATACGAATATCGATAATAAATTCAACAAGATTGCAAGTATTATGAAATAAACTTTTACTCTGAAGAATATCGAAAATCCTAATATTGCAAGGGCAGACAACACGCCCATTATTATAAATGAGAATTTTACTTTTTCATTCAAATAAGTTTTCTTGCTCATTGGTAGGCTCATCAAATAATCGTGATTTTGTCCGTCTAATGAAACTATTATCGATTGTAGGTTCATAGGAAATAGTCCAATAAACACACTGTACATAAATGAAATGCTAAGTGCTACTGCAAGTGATTGCAAATCGGAAAAATTCGTCCCAATTTCACTTCTCATATTAGTTGCGCTAGTAAATGTCATTATTATTGGAAACATTACTGGGAATAAAATACAAGATGTGATAGTTGTAGCATCATTCAAAAGCATTTTGTTGTATTTGAACATTTCTTTGCCGATATTGCTTGGTTCTTTGTCAACTTTTGTTCTTCTAACTGAATTTTTCCTGTTTTGAATGTCGCTCATGTGTTCGTACAAGTTCTTAGATGCAAACTCTAAGATTGCCTTCCCTAGAATCATCTCAACAACTGCCAATATAGCGATAAAAATAATCGCCGAAACTGGTTTGTGAAGTAATCCTGAAATAGGTCCAAGCCCTGTGGCATTTTTCATGATGTTTGAGTTTTGAATAAAAATCACAAATACTACGGCAACGACTTGAATAAAGATATTAAGTCCAACCATTATTTGCGTGTTGAATTTGTACAATGCGGATGTTCTCACCAAAAGTTCTGCAACGACAATATTCAAAATTATTGTAAAAACAAATAAAACTACGAAATTCAAAATTCCGTACAAAATCGCCAAGAATATATTGAATTTGAAATCAATGAAAAATTTTATCGACAACAACAAAATCGGACTTAGTACTGTCAATGAACTTAACATCGTCAAGAAAGTTTTGGATATGAACATTTCCTTTTGGCTGATTGGGAAGTAGGACATCTTCAACGAATCCTTGTTTTCATAAAACAGATTGAATACGCTGATGAAGTTTTGCAAAGTTCCCAAAATCACCAAGTAAAATACGAACAAATCGTACATCTTAGGTGCTTTGCTGTAATCAAATATAAGTCCGAACATAAGGCCGTAAATTACAATCATCATCACAGCGGACATTATATATTGCCTGATAATTTTCTTGTAAATACTTTTGTTATCCGCAGGCTTGGTCTTCTGTCTGATTTGGCCTGTGAGCATAGGATTGATATTCAGCAAGTCGATTTTCATCAATTCTTTTAATTTAGTCTTGTTCATTTGGAACCTCATCGTGTGATTTTATCATTTCAAGATAAATTTCTTCCAAGGATTGATTTGGATGCAAGTCTTTTAATTCTTGAACAGTACCCAAGAATATAAGTTTTCCTTTTTGCAAAATTCCGATTCTGTCGCAAAGTTTTTCTGCAATTTCCAAAATATGAGTGGAGAACAAAACAGTATTTCCTTTGTTGGCGTGTTCTCTCATCATTTCTTTCAAATTGTAAGAGCTTTGTGGGTCAAGTCCAGTCAACGGCTCGTCCAATACCCACACGTCTGGATCAGATAATAGAGCAGCTATTACGAAAACTTTTTGTCTCATACCATGTGAAAAAGACTCGATAGGTTGGAAAAATTCTGTCAAATCAAATTTTTCAGAAAGCATCTTGCAAGTAGCGTTGAATTTGTTTTCTTCAATTTCATAAATCGTTCCGACAAATCTCCAAAATTCGTAAGGAGTCATCTTCAAAAACATATCAGGACTGTCAGACACGTATCCGATTTTTTTCTTAGCTTCCATTGGATTTTCTCTTACATCGACGCCATCGATCTTGATAGTACCTTCTTCAGGTTTTATAACACCAACCAAAGATTTTATCGTAGTTGATTTACCAGCTCCGTTATGGCCGATAAGACCGAAGATTTCTCCGCTGTTAATTGTAAGATTCAAATTGTCCAAAGCAATTTTTCTGTCGTATTTTTTTGTCACATTCTCAAAAGTAATCATAAATACCTCCTCTTGTATCATACTGTATCATAATCGTAACACACTATAGATATCCTGTCAAATAAAAAAGAATTAGCTATTGCTAATTCTAATACGTAAAAAAACCCTCACAGCATGAGGGTTTGTTACTTTGACTATGAGTTAAATAAATCTAGCCAATTCTTTCTATAACTGATTTTAAGTGGTTGAATCTTCTGATAAGTTCATCCTTTTCAAATTCTTTTGGTTGCATATACTCAGTGACTTCGGTGATAGTTTCGTAAAGTTCATCATCGTCATTTTCTTTGTACAATTGGATAGCTTGTGACCTAAGAGCTGCAAGTTCCTTGTAAATCATCATCACTTCGTGTTCTTCTTTATTTTCCAAAAGAAGTTGTTTAAGTGGCCAATTAATATTGTGCTCAGTTGTCACGCATTTGTTTGGAATGTAGACATTTTCACGTTGCATATCCTTCAAAAATCTATTCAAAATTTGATTGTTGAACTTATTAATCATTAGAAAATTAATATCCACACCTTCTTCAGCACACTCAATTTTGTCACCGTCTTCTTCTTTTAAAAGCACAGATATTTTAGTGCACAAATCAGAATCGTCACATTCAATTATTTCAAAATCGTGTTTTTCAGATTCAATCTTCAAAAATTCTTTAATATTTTCAGGCATATTGTAAATTAAAATCGATCTAGCCATAAAACCTCCTTAAATATTCATATCTTCCCAATCAAAATCATCACTCAAAGGCTTTTCATCATAAAAGTCCTTGAACAAATCCTTAGTGTCTTCGACACTCACATCATCGACACACTTCACCAAATTATCAGTGATATCCTTCATATATTCAATATGATAGACACATTCATCTGCTGCAGGAATAAAAGTCGCTTGAATGAAACTTTTACCCACAAATTCCAACGAGAAAAAGTAAGTCTTCTTACCAGATCTCACTTCCTTGTAATTTCTAAGCGCATCCTCTGAAATCTTGTCTATCTCATCTATAACCTTATCAAAAGGGGGAGAGTCGAATGTTTTTTCCGAAGTTTTTAAAATCAATTTACTCTTTTGTTCCAAAAACTCATCAGTTCCCTTAAAAACTCCTTTTTTCAAAAACTCAAGCATAAAAACCTCCTTAAAATTATACATTTAATCGCTTAAATTAATAGTATATAATTCATACTTTGCTACGAAATTAAAACCAACACTTTCAACTATTTTTCTTTCTTTTTCTTCAACAAAAAACGTAGTATGTTTTTGATTATCTGATTTTGATACGTTCAAGCAATTAATCAATAAACTTCGCATGATATTTTCGTCAAAATCATCCTTATAATCAATCCCAAAAATTTCCATTAGTAAAGGCGTGTACACAAAATAAATACATCCTTTTAAAATGTTTTTTTCGTAATATAAAAAAATATTCCATTTCTTATTTGACTTTGAATTTAAAGCGTTGAAAAGCCTATCGGAATTCCAGTAAATATCACTTGTTTTATCATGTAAATCTCGAAAATCATTCCAATTCTCAATATTAATACTAACTATGTCTCCATCATATTCTAAAGGAGAATATTTTTCAAAATTTAAAGTGTATACGTAGTTTTCGTCAATTCTTTCCGAGTCTATACTTTTTAAATACTCAATACTTAGTGCATTATCTGAAGGGAAACCAAAATAAATCGTATAGTTTGGATATCTGGATTTTGAAAATTCAATAAATTCTTCAATAGCTTCTTGTTGATTATTTTGAATATTAAATACATTAAAACCTAAATAATGGTCTTGTTCAATCCAATAAAAATCAATCCAACCTAACACTTCATCATTATTTATAAATAAGAGTATTTTTGAATTTGATTTCGAAAATGATGAATATGCTGATTTGTAAAAATCATTTTTAGTCTTGATACCATCCAAATAAGTTGGAAATGCTGAAGTTGTCAAATCTTGTGATAAATTATATGAAAAGTTCAAATACTTTTCTATATCTTTTAAAGTCGCTTCTCTTAACATATACTATCATTAGAAATCATCCCTGAATTTAGGTGTTTTTCCATTTTCATAAGGATTGTAGGTGTTGATATCACATTGAAATTCTTTTAGTTCAATAATTTTGTCTGAATCATTCCATAAAATAAGCGAAATTCCTTCAAAACTTGAAATGTCACCGTTACTCATTTTACATTCAAAAATCCACTGAACAACTGATTGGTTTTCATGATGAAATATTTGTAAAATATCCCATTTTATAACCTTACCGCGAGTATTCCATTCATCAAACCATATCTTTATAGTTTTTTTATCTGAGTACCTTGGACCCCAACATTCTGTGTAGACAACATTATCAGCAAAAATGTTATCTATTCCAAAGTCTTTTTGTTCTAGCCACATTTTAAACCACAATTTTATAATTAATTCTCTATTATTCATCATAATCTCCCTTAAAAAGATTTCTGTCATACATTAATGATACCACAAATCAAATAAATTACGGTAATTTAGCCTGTACATTATCACATAAAACTAAGCGTACAGATCATCTAACGTAATAAGCTCAACATTGTCATCGTACGAAAAATCTTCAAAACCAGACATGCTAACTATCCAGTAATATTTTTGGTTGCTGTTAAATATTTTCGATTTTTCAATTAGTTCATTGAGTACAGATTTCGGACAAAGTCCATTTCTCCATTTGCATTCCACGAACAGATAATTTTCACTGTCATAAGCTAATATATCAATCTCCGATTGTTTTTTACGAAGAGAATCATTACCCCACCAATTTCCATAATCGGTAGGTAAGAAGCTCAAATCTCCAGATATTATTCTGTATTCCAAGTATTCTATTGAGATTTTTTCGAAAATTTTACCCATATAATCATTTATGCAATTTTCTATTTTTTCTGAGTATACTCTGTGACCTAATTCAAGGTTGATCAAATTGAGATTAGGTTGTACAAATTTGTACCAGAAATTAAACATCGTGTCTTTAATCAAATAAATAGGGCGATTGGATTTGCGATTAGTTACAGGAGTTTTTCTTTCAATAATTCCAAGTTCTATCAAACTTTCAAGATAAGGACTGATTGAGCCAGATTGCACACCTAATTTATTAGATATTTCAGATACTTTGTTATGTCCATGGGAAATCAAATACAAAATATCGTTGTATCTTTTTGGGTCCCTGAGTTCTTGTTTCAATAAATTAGAAGGTTCTTCGTATAATCTACCTTGAACAGACAGAAAATTATTGATTATATTTTCTTGTAAACTAATGGAATCATCAAAAAAAACTAGATATTCAGCAACTCCGCCAGTTAATCCAAAAACAATTGCCTTGTCATTATTAGAATAATTCTCTACAAATTTTGCAGATTCTTTATATGAAAAAGGATTGATTTTAAGTTGAATTGATCTTCTTCCATAAAGAGGGCTTTTATATCCTAAAACTTGGTTTTCCATAAAACTCATAGATGAACCACATAATATCAAAAACAATTTGCTTGTAGTTTTATATTCATCAATCAAATTTTGAAGAACTGAGGAAATTGATGGGAAGGACTCAGCAATGTATGGATATTCATCAATAACGAACGCAATTCTGTGATTCACGGAATATTCGAATAAAAATCTAAAAGCATGATCAATATCAATAAATGCAGGTAAATTTTCATCATAATCACATGCCTTATAAATTGATTGTGATAAATGATTCAAGTTGATAAACTTATCAGATTCTACACCGACAAAATACGATCCAGCTTTTTCTTCCATAAATTTTTGAATCAAATAAGTTTTCCCGACTCTTCTTCGACCATAAATTACACACATGGAAAAATTTTCCTTAGAAAATTCTGTATTTAGTTTTTCTAGTTCATTATCACGACCAATAAATTTCATACTCTCACCTCATCTCTATTATAAAACACAATATCGCACAATGCAATATTACGATATTGTATATTACGATATTGCATTAAAAAAATCAAAATAATAATGAGTTGAAAAGTTTTGAAATAGTTTAGTAATTTTTTGCAACAAAAAAAGCGACAAGTTAGTCGCTTAAAATTTGTATTCAAATAATTCTTCATCGATTTGCTTAAAACCTACAGCTTCAAACATTTTTCTGCTTTGATGATTAAAAGCGTAGATATTTGCCGTGACAGATTTTAATCCATTTTCTTTTGCTAATTCCAAAATCTTTTTGACACAATTTCTACCAATGTGTTTGTTTTGAAACTCTTTGCACACAACTATTGTTATTTCATTGTCATCAGTCAAGGAAATATCTCCAACTAATTCGTTATTGTATTCAATGTAGAACAACTTTCCATGAGTATTCAAGTAATTGTACATTTTTTGAAGCCTATCAACATCGTATACGAAATCAATGTTGTCTACTTGTTTGCACACATCCTTATCTTCGTACCATTTCAAAGTAGTATCGTAATTTTCAAAATAGGGAATAAGTTTGATGTTTTCATTTACGGTAATTGTGTTCATGTTAATTTTCCTTTTTTAATGTAGATATAAAAAAATAAAGTACATACTTTTGTGGATGCTGTATCACTGATTTAAGTGAGAAAAATCACAACTTTTTATATTATCCTTTAAAGTTTTATTCTCACAAAATTCAAATAAATATTTTAATAAACTTATTTTGTTAGTATCTATAGTCTTGTATAAATCTGTAACTTTTTTTTCGTAAATCCAATTTATCTTTGTATTAATTTTCCCTCTATGTTCGATATAATAATCAGCTACAGATTCTATTTCTTCTTCTAGCTTTTTAGCTTTAGCTAAATTAAAAATTGGAAATATCATTATAGAAACAAGATTTCTTTTATCAATGTATTCAGGAACACTTTCTATTTGTTCTTTATAATACGGAAAATCAATATTTATATTTTCTGCTCTATTTAAATCTTCATAAACTATTATTGCAAGATCTTGAGAGTCTTTTTCTAATGTTAATACTATAATGTTTTTAGCATTATATTCTAATTTTAAGAAATAATCTATTATAATAAAGCACCCCTTATATAGCAGGTATTACTTCTGGCGCAAAGAAAAACTCCAACTATTATTATATCTTCCTTGATTTTTATTTTAGCATTATTTAAATTCCGATTCAATAAATATTTTATACAGATTACAAGCTTTAATAAAAAAATTACAAAAGACTTATATCATCATATACGGACTTAATTATGTCATTATCGCATCTCATTGCCAATTCAAGAAACATGATTGTATCTATAACTCCATCTATTTTTTCTACATAATCTCAATTATCTGCCTTTATGTTTACGGTAGGTTCAGTTCGTATAAGAATTTAAAAGCATATCAGACAATGCAATATTATGATATTGCATATTACGATGTTGCATTAAAAATATCAATATAATAATGAGTTGAAAAGTTTTGCAATAGTTTAGTAAATTATTGCAACAAAAAAAGCGACAAGTTCGTCGCTTTTAATTTGTGTTCAAATATCTCTTTTTAAAGCCTATCAATATCGTATACGAAATCAATGTTGTCGACTTGTTTGCACACATCCTTATCTTCATACCATTTCAAAGTAGTCTCATAATTTTCGAAATAGGGAACAAGTTTGATTGCTTCATTGACTATTATAGTTTCCATAGGAAATTCTCTAATTATTTTATATTGTGTTTTGCCATTTTTTCCTTAAAAATATCTGTAATGATTTTTTGCAATTCGTCTTTTTCTTTTTCAGGAAGTTCTCCTTCTCTCTTTGCTACAGCGTAAAGTTCAGGGTATTGATTGGCTATTCTTTCGATTGTTTTAGTCGTTGAGTGTTTTCTTACAAAAAATGGAATCTTTTTGATCCATCCATCTGGAACTAATTCTAATATTTTATCTGCAGCTTCTTTGTCAGTGATTTCTGCTGAAGATAGTCCTCTGTCAATTTCTGCTTGTTCTTTTTCTGTAAAATCTTCTTTTTTCATAAATTGCTCCTTGTTTTTACTTTTTTTTACATATATTATAACGCTAATAGTATTATTTATCAAAATCCAAATTAATTCTTAATTAATGAGTTTACAATATCACCGTGTCTTTTTTCATCGTTTTTGACACTTTCTATTTCTGGAAATTTTTCAGCAACTGGTGCATAGGTATTAGCAGCATTGTATTCACCGTTTGCAATTAGTTTATATAATTTTTTCTTTCCTATTATCTTATAAAGCAAAGGAATAATTATCGCCTTGGTTTTTTTAGGTTTCAAATTTTCTTTTGTAAGCTTGTGGAATACCGATGCATGATGACCTTCTTCTGTAGCAAGCTTACGAAAAGTTTCTTGGTCATTTGCATCCTTTACAGTATCTGCAAGTGCACGATACATTAACACAACATCCAATTCGCCTTGTTGAGATTTCAATAGTATTTTCATATCTTTTTGTGTTATATTCATTTTTTTCTCCTTTTTTAGATTCGATTAGTTCCCTTAAATTCATAGAATAATTTTTTAGTTAATTTAATTTTACCATAAATATTTAGTGGTAATAATTCCATTTATGTATTTAAAGGCAATTGATTCATTGATTGTAAATTTTTTATTCTTGTTTGGCAATACATTTTAAATGTATTAGATTTTAATTGAACTATTTAACCAGTTATAATTGACTATACGTAAATTTTTTACTATAATATATATAAGGAACAAGCCCTTGCCATACGTGGCGGGGCATTTTTTGTGAGGTGGATACATGAGCAAGCCATTTAAAACTTATGATGAGCAAATTGAAATTCTTTCTTCAAGAGGTCTAAATATTGATAATCCAGATAATGCTAAAATTATTTTATCACAATTGAATTACTATAATTTGATTAATGGATATAAAACTCCATTCTTGGACCTTAAGGTTTCAACTGAAGATGAAGATAAATATAAGGATGGTAGTAGTTTTCAAGAAATTTTTTACCTGCACGAAATGGATCGTGAATTGAAGGAAGTAGTTTTTTTTTTCATTACTTCGTTTTGAAAAGCTTTTAAAAACTTCATGTGCGTATCATTTTTCGGATATACATAGAGATGGATTGTATCCTTACCTACAAATCGAAAATTATTCAAACTCAAAACACCAATTAAATTATGTATTAAAAACAATAGCAAATTTGTCCAATACTATAAGTAGAGAGAATAAGAATTTAAACGGTAAGAAACCGATTAAACATTATATAAAAAAACATGACAGTATACCTCTTTGGGTACTTGTAAACTTCCTTACTTTAGGAAATATATCTTATTTCTACAACTCTCTTGATGAGTCACTTCAAAATATGATTGCTAGAGATTTTGGTGAAAGATACAAGGAAAGCTATAAATCTAAAGAAAAAATTAGTAAGACAGAACTTACAGAAATAATTAAAATCTGCAATTTTTTTAGAAATGTTTGTGCTCACGATGAAGTAATGTATTCTTTCTCTTTGAGTAAAATGGGGCAAACGGCTGTTTTTGAAAAGTTTTTTGATGAGAAATATACAGGTAAAAATTTGCATGACTTAATTTTAGTTCTTAAACTAGTAATTCCTAAAGAAGAATACAAGTATTTAGTGGCAGCATTAGCAAATATTAAAAGCAAATACAGGAGAAAATTTAAAAGTATATCTGTTGATTATTTTTTTAGAATTTCAGGATTTAGCGATAATAGTTTGAAATAAAAAAATATAGTATTTGATGATGATAATTTCATTCATGGATTTGGCATTTAATATTAACTAGAGTTCTACTATACAAAAACCCGACAATTATCAATTGTGATAAAGCCGGGTTTTAAATTTAAATATAAATTTTTTATTGTTATATTGTAGTTTTACGCTGTACTTTTAAACACAATTAATTGTCTATCCAATATCTTTGAATTGTCTTACCATCTGAGTTAACAAACTCATTTTCAAGTACTCCACAATTTTTAATAATAGACTTAGCTGATCCGATATTTTCTTTATCACAAATCATAAGTACTCTTTCAATTCCCAAATTTTTACACTCTATCAAAGCTAGTCTTACCATTTCTGTGGCATAGCCTTTTCTTCTCTCACTGGGTCTTATTCCATCTCCAATATGTCCACCTTCTTTCAAAAGTGACTCATTTAAATAGTGGCGAATATTTACAGCTCCTAAAAGTCTATCTCTTTCTTCATCTAAAAGGAAGAAAACTGAATCTGGAACTTTATTTTCAGTTTTAGATTTTATTTCTAAGTTATTTAGATAATAGTCAAAATCATGGTAATCATTTTTAAATATTGACCACGGAGAAGTGTTTGTGTTATTCATTTCTTGGTCAATCTTCCATTCATCGATCATCTCACCAAGCTTTAATTCATACTCTTTAGTTAGTTTAATTAATTTTAGTTTCATATATTTTCCTTAATTCCATCCATACCATGCACACAACCTACTAAATATCCAAAATGTAGTTAAAAACAAGAATTTGAAAGAAATTTTCGACCACTAATTTCAAAATACTAAGCTTTTAATAATAAATCCACAAAATCAATAATATATTGATTTCAAGCGCTCAGATTTTTCTACTTTTTCTCCAACAGCACAACAGCTTCGCAGTGGTAAGTTCTTGGGAACTGATCGAAGAACTCCAATGACTTGATTTTATACCCTTTTTCGATAAATTTGTCCAAATCCATTCTTTGTGTTATGGGATTGCAAGAAATGTAGATGAATTTATCGGGATTGATGTCGATTAATCTATCGATTGCTTTTGGATGAATTCCATCTCGTGGAGGATCGAGAACTACTACGTCTTTTTTCTCAACTTTTTCCATAAAATTCAAGCAATCATCGCATATGAACTCTGTGTTAGTCAATCCGTTTAGTTCTGCGTTTTCTTGTGCTTTTTCGACTGCTTCAGCAACTATTTCGACTCCGATTACGCTTTCAGCTTTTTTTGCAAAAATTTGTGCGATGGTTCCTGTTCCACAGTACAAATCGTAGACGTTTTTTCCTGACAAATCTCCGGCCAATTCCAAGGCTCTGTTATAAATTTGTTCTGCTTGTGCTGGATTTGGCTGAAAGAATGAAAATGGAGATATTCTAAATTCCAATCCGTTTATTTTTTCTGTCAAATATTCTTTGCCGTACAACAATTCTAATTTGTCGACAATTACCGCATCAGAAATATTATCGTTAATTGTGTGATAAATCGACACGATTCTGTTGTCGATTTGCTTTGCAAATTCGACGAAATCATTCACATCAAACTCATCACTTGTGGTTACCAAATTAATCATGTACTCATCTTCACTGAAACTTTTTCTGATTATGAAGTGTCTCAAAAGTCCAGTATGTTTTATTTTTTTGAAAAATTCGTAATTTTTGTCGCGAAAATATTCTTGAACAGCTTGTCTGATTTTGTTGAAGCCTTCATCTATTATATTGCAATCTACGGTGTCTGTTATTTCGTAGAATTTGTTTTTAGTGTGAAGTCCCAAAACAAGTGGACCACCTTTGACACTATCTCCAAAAGTGTATTCCATTTTGTTTCTGTAGCCTTGTAAAATAGGCGATGGATGAAAAGTAATATCCTCATCGTAAATATCTTTGTACAATTCAGTGAGTGTTTTTTTCTTCAAATCGCACTCCACATCATACTCTAATTTTTGATAAATACAACCGCCGCATCTTTCATTTACAGGACAACCTTCAATAGTTTCAAGAGGGGAGTTTTCTAATTTTTCAACTAGTTTTCCTTCAATAAATCCCTTTTTCTTTCTTTTTCGTTGAAAAGAGATTGTTTGTCCTTGAATTGTGTTTTTTATAGAATACAAATTATCGTCTATTTTGCAAATTCCCTTGTTGGGAAATACATTGTATTCTACTTTTGCCTCTAAAATTTTTTTCATTATCCTTGTAGACCGTCTGCTTGTCTTTGCATATTTTCTACGACGATATCGTGAATATCTCCGATTGATTGTCCGTATTCCAATACTTGCCAAGGTTCATTAGTATGGAAGTGTATTTTAATCAAATCATCGCCACCTACAACCAAAAGGCAATCGCCCTTGAAATGTTCTGTGATATATTCACTAATTGTATCGCTTGATAAGTTTTCTCCTGCTATTAATAATTGTGTATCAAATCTAAATTCTATTTGTTCTGACATAATTTCACCTTCATTTTTAAATTTCCCATTGGGATTAAATTAATTTTACCATATCGAATTGTTTTTTTCTCAAAAAAATTATTTCCAGCTATTCGGAAGAAGTGATTTGTAAGGATATGAATCAAACCTATCGTCAATCAAAAATAATTCTCCCGTATCTGTGTCTGTTCTAATCAATCTTCCACCAGCTTGGTGTACCTTGTTCATTCCTGGATACACATAAGCGTAATCGAATCCGTTTTTTCCATTTTCGTCGAAATATTTTTTGATCAAATCATTTTCTACGCTAATTCCAGGAAGACCTACAGAAATTATTCCTACAGTATTCAATCTGTCGCCGCTCAAATCAACGCCCTCACTGAAAACTCCACCTAAAACACAAAACGCCATTATGTTTGAACTTGTTGTAAATTGGGATAAAAATTCCAACCTTTCCATATCGGTAAGCGTTCTTTCTTGTGTTAAAATATCGAAACCACAAATCTCATACACAGATTCCAAGTACGAATAAGAAGGGAAGAATATGAGCTTGTTTCCAGGCTTTTCGTTGATTTTTCGAAGGATTTCTGCAATTTTATATTTCGTATCTTCGCGGTCTTTGAATCTTGTGGAAATGTTGATATGATTTACTTTCAAATTCTCTTTTGGGAAAGGAGATTCTAATCTTATGTTGTAGAATTTTTCCAAGCCCAATACATCTGCAAAGTAGGTCATAGGAGACAAAGTCGCTGAGAAAAACACATTTGATTTACACTTTTTCAAAATATTTTTGAAAATATTGTGCGTGTTCAAGCACATGATGTTGTAAATGACATCATCGTTTTCTGATTTTATCAGAGTGACGAAAGAATCGTCGTAGTAATCAGAAATCTTCAAAAATTTATTGATTTCAAAATACACATCCAATACCTTGTCGTAGTACGGCTTGTCCTTATCTTCTACCAAGAATTTCGTCATAGATTCTTTGCATCGGACGCAATAATCAATCAAATCAACCGACAAATCCTCGTAAGTGTTGACTGGTTTTCCCAAAGCTTCGTCTTTTATTTGCTGAGCGATTTTCTTCAAATTGCGTTTGATTTTGAGTTCTTTTTTATCATCTACAAGCTCATCACAACAGTCCATAAGTTGATTGAAACTCAATGAATACGAATACATATCACGCCCACGACTCACCAAATTATGCGCTTCATCGACCAATAGCGACATTCTCAGATAAGGAACTTCGAAAAATCTTTTCAGATAAACTACCGGATCAAAAACGTAATTGTAATCGCAAATCACAATGTCACAGAAATTGGACAAATCCAGCTCCAACTCCAACGGACACACTCTGTATTTGAATGCGTATTTTTTGATGATTTCTTCCACTATAATATCTTCGTTCTCAAGCATATCAAGAATGCATTTGTTCACCCTGTCGTAGTGACCTTTCGCAAATTCGCAATCATTTGGATTGCATTTCACTTCATTATTGATGCAGACTTTGTTTTTTGCGATTATTTCGACTGATTTTATTATCAAACCTTTTTGTTTCATCAAATATAATTGGTCGTTGCAGGCTTTTTTGAGAGTGGATTTTGCAGTCAAATAAAAAATCTTGTCCGTCAAATCTTCTCCCATAGCTTTTATCGAAGGAAAAAGCGTAGAAATAGTTTTGCCGATACCAGTTGCAGCTTCCACCATCAAATCCACGCCCTGCTTGGTTGCAGAGTATACGTTTTGGCTAAGATACTTCTGCCCAGCTCTAAACGCAGGATATGGAAATGACAAGTTCTGAATGGATTCGTCGCGATTTTTTATGTGTTGTGTGATTAATTCTGTGAACACGGAATATTTTTCTAACAACGAAAAATAAAATTCCTTCAATTCTTCAAAAGTAAAGTTTTGCCTGATAAATTTGATTTTTTTGGTATCAGTTTGATAATAAGTAAGTTGCAAATCAATATCTTCCAAATCGTTGTCCAAAGCGTAAAAATACCCGTAGCATTTTACTTGCGCCCAGTGATATTTGTTCGAATTGTATTCCAATTCTTCCAAGTCACGCGTAGTTGATTTTATTTCATCTATTAAAGTTTTCCCATTTTTTATTCCTATTCCGTCAGCTCTTCCTTCTACGATGTAATTTACCGATTTGTAGAGGGTAGTGTTTTTGAGAGTAACTTCCGGCAAAAATCCAATATCGTATTCTTTTTGAATCATTTTGTGGATTTTCTGTCCTTCTTTTGCTCTGTCGAACACATTTCTGAACCTATCGTCTATGTCGCCACTTCGTTCAGTGTATTCAACCAAATCTCTGACAGAAAGTTTGATTTCTTTTTTCATAGTTTATAATTTTGTTGAAGCAAATTTACTTCCTTGTAAATTTTCCTTCTTTCAATCGCCAAATCGCGATACATTTTATCCTCGTCTGTTACGTATTCGATTTTTTCATTTACAATTTCAGATTCGCCTTCTTCATTTACACTCACCATTGTGAAATATCCCGAAGCTTTTATGATATCTGTGCCCTCAACTTTTGCACGAACGAAACATTCCATGCTAGTTTTTCCGACGTAATCTATAATCGCTGTGATTTTTATGATTTCTCCTAGCTTTGTTGGAGCGTTGAATGTAAGATTATTTACGGCCTTGGTCAATGTTTTATTGGAACAAAATCTTCTCGTACATACACCTGCGATTGTGTCCATCATTTTGAACAATTCTCCTCCGTGAAGAAGCCCATAAAAATTTCCCATATCACCGTTTGCTCTGAATTTTACAATTGTTTTTGTATCTTGTTTTGTTTTCATATTATCCACCTTTTAATTGCTACTTCTATTATAGTATAAAATTTTATTTTCGGGAAAATGAAATCAAACGTGCGATTTATAAATTGAAACAAAAAGAAATTAAATGTATAATTAGATTGTATGAACTTTACAGGAGGTTAATGATTTGAAATATAGAGAATATTATGATAATGTTTTAGTCCGAATTGAAAAGGGCGAAGACGTTGTAGAAAAATTATTCGAATTAGTTGAAAAACTTCAACTAAAAAATGGTTCTATTTCTGGTATTGGTGCTAGCGATAATATAACTGTGGGATTATACAGTGTTGAAAAACAAGAATACACTAAGAAAAATTTCACAGGTGAGATGGAAATCACGAGCATCCTTGGAAATATCTCTACTATGAATGACAAACCTTATTTGCACATGCACATTACATTTGCAGATGAGAATTTGAATGTTCACGGAGGACATTTGAACGAGGCTATCATATCGGCAACTTGTGAAATCATAATTAATAAAATAGACGAAAAAGTTGATAGATTCAAAGATTCTGAAACAGGTTTAAATTTATACGATATTTAAAGGAGATAAATGAAATATTATTTTAATAATGACAGCGTAGATCCGTATTATAATTTTGCGGTGGAATATTTTTTCGCAAAGCACAACATTCCTGTGTTCATTTTGTGGAGAAATAAGGATTCAATCTTACTAGGCAAAAATCAGAACATTTACAGAGAAATTAACTTAAAATACGCAGAAGAAAATGGAATTAATCTAGTTCGTAGATTGTCTGGCGGTGGCTGCATATATACTGATGAAAAAAACATGCAATACACTTTCATTGAAAGTCAAAACTACGCAAATGACTTCAAACATTTTGCCAATATGATTATCAATCAAATGAAAAAAATGGGACTTAATCCAGAATTCAGCGGTAGAAATGATATTTTGATTGATGGTAAGAAAATAAGTGGTAACGCACAATATATGAAAAACAGCATGGTTGTTCATCATGGTACAATTCTTTTCGATATTGGTGTCGAAAAGATGATGAATTCACTTACTCCGCAAAAAATAAAATTCGAAGGAAAAGCCATCAAATCGGTAGAATCCAGAATCACAACTATTAATGATATGATTGATATGGAATACGATGAGTTTTTCAATAAAATTAAAAACGGAATCATTGAAGATAATAACTTAGAAGAATACGTGCTTAACGATTCTGAAAAAGAAGAAGTGAATAAATACATTGATTTATTTAAAAATGAAGATTTTATTTATTCAAAAGGAGAAACTACTGCAAATTATCAAAGAAAGCACAAGTTTGGAGTTGTGGAATACAGCTACAACATCAAGGATAATTTGATCGATAGTTTCAAAATAGAAGGGGATTTCTTTTCAAACAAAGATATTTCAGAATTTTGCGATATGTTTGTTGGAAAGGCTATGACAATAGATGGTTTCCACAATGTTTTGAACGATGTAAATATCGGTGAATACATTGTGGGAATGGATGAGAAAGTGTTTTTAGGTGATATATTTGATTAGAAAACCAAAATGGATGAGAGTAAAGATAGAAGGTAGCCAAAACCTTCACGAAGTAGAAAGTTTAGTAGATGGATTTGAATTGAACACAGTTTGTAAGGAAGCAAATTGTCCTAACAGAATGAAATGCTACGAATCACGTACAGCTACATTTATGATTTTAGGAGATATTTGTACTAGAAACTGTAGATATTGCAACGTAACTACTGGAAGAGGAAGAGCTGTTGATGAAAAAGAACCTGAAAATGTTGCAAAAGTTGTGCAAAAACTAGGTTTGAAATACGCAGTTATTACTTCGGTTGACAGAGATGATTTGAAAGATGAAGGTGCAACTCAATTCAAAAATGTTATCAAGGAAATTAGAAAATACAACGAAGGAACATTGGTTGAAGTTTTAATTCCTGATATGCACGCAAAGCATGAATTGTTGGATATTGTTTTTGATGAAAGACCAGATGTATTAAATCACAATGTTGAAACAGTTCGTTCTATCTTCAAAGAAATGAGACCACAAGGTAACTTGGACAATTCGTTCGAAGTTTTAAGATACGCAAAAGAAAAAGGACTTGTAACTAAGTCTGGATTTATGGTTGGACTTGGCGAAACAAACGAAGAAGTTCATCAAATGTTAGATAAGTTGAACGAATTAAAAGTCGATATAGTTACAATTGGACAATATTTGATGCCAACATTAGAACATGCAGAGTTGGACAGATATGTTACTCCGGAAGAATTCGAAGAATACAAAAAATACGGAGAATCAATCGGAATCAAACACGTAGAAAGCGGCCCATTTGTAAGAAGTTCTTACAATGCAGGCAATGTATTTAAATCATTAGAACAAAAAGAAAATGAGTAATGCAAAATAGGGCGCAAGCTCTATTTTGTATTATATGAGGGAATATATGAATAAGTACATTTTTAGAGAGAAAATCAATTTGCTGATGCAAATTTTACTGACAATTTTGTTGTCGTGTTTTTTAGCGGTAGCGATTGTATTTACTAAAAGATTATTTGAAGTTCAAAACAAGACATTCACACTGATTGTAATTAGTGCGTCGTTGATTTTGTTCGCAGGAATAAATTATCTCAAGGACAGAACGATTTACAACATGGGACTTTTGTTTGTAGAAGGATTTAAACAAGATTTGTTTCACAACGTAATCTCACAAAACTTTTACGAAATACAACAAAAAGAAAAAACTTTTTCGAACGACATAACATCGACATCACTTTACTTAAAGGAATATTACGTTATTCCGACATTGGAGTTGATATCTGACGCAATTTTATTGGCTGTAGTCTTTATAACAGCAGGATATTGCGTGTCATTCATTCCAGTGTCAATTATAACTGTGGGAGTGTTGATTTTCAGTTTAATTAATGTGAGAATCGACAAATCAATTTTAGAAAAGAAAACAAATACATCGAATTTGAGAAAAAGATACGTGTATTTTCTTGATGATATGCTTAACTCCAAGAAAGTAATCAACTCAAAGGCTAACAAAGCACTTGAAGTTGTTCACAGTAAATTAATTGAAGACATATCAGAAAAAGTTATCGAACTTGACAAGGAAGAACTAACAAAATACAACCTAAAATTATTATTTATCGGAGTGTATTTTATAATCAGTTTGATTTACATTATTAAACAACCAAACATCAAAACTGGTGAAGTTATAATTCTTATCAGTTCAATCATGTTGCTTCACCATATGATTAAAAAAATCGTAAAAGAACGTTCGATGATTGTGCAATCTGAACAAAAAGTTTTTGAAATGGAAGAAATTTTCGGAAATCAAGAAAAACCAGATAAAATTGTAGACCATATAAAAGACATTGAGTTCAGAGATGTAAAATTATATTCTTCAAATGTTAAAGTTAAAATCAACTACACATTTTACACTGACAAAAAATACTTAATTATTTGCGATAATGACGAAGTTGTAAACTTACTAGCAAAATCATTTATTCAGACGTTGTCTCCACAAAGCGGAATGATTTTGGTAAACAATGAGCCTATAGAAGAGTTTGATTTGTCTTCTAATATGCTTGTAACTTACGATGAAAGTTATATTTTCGACACTGATTTCAGAAACAATGTCACATTGTTCAATTCTTTTCCAGATAAGAAAATTCCTCCATTGTTAAAAATATTTGATGAAGAATTGACTTCAAAACAAAGATATTCTGAATACAGTGATAGAGACAAGAATTTGATCAGATACAAGAGAATAATCAATCAAGATTCTGAATTCAACATGGTAGTTAATTTGTTTGAGAATTTGGACGAAAATACTGGCAATATTTTGTTGGAAGATTTTATTTTGAGATTCAATGGATCAATCTACTGCGCAAAGAACATTCATCCATTTATCAAAGAAAAATTTGACGAAGTGTTATATGTGAAAAATATCGACAGCGACTATTTGTTAGTTCAAGAATAAATACGAACATCACGGTAAATTATTTATCGTGGTGTTTTTTTGTGAAACTTTACATTAATATTTTTTGAGTTAAAATATATAGGTAATTAAATTTTTGGAGGAATTATGAATTGGTTAAAGAAACATTATAAAGGATTAATACTGTGTCTTTTAATAGCAATTCCTTGCCACTTATTAGGGAAGAAATTCCCTGTAATTGGTGGTGCAGTTCTAGCGATTTTGGTTGGAATTGTAATGGGATATATTATTAAAGACAAATCACAATTTGAAGTCGGAATGAAATTTGCATCGAAAAAAATATTGCAATATGCAGTAATTTTACTTGGATTTGGTATGAATTTGGCAGTTGTTATGGAGACTGGAAAACAATCATTGCCAATAATCGTACTAACTATTTCCACATCTTTAATAATTTCTTATGTACTTGCAAAGAAAATGAATATTGCAAAAAACATTGCAATATTAGTAGGAGTTGGATCATCGATTTGCGGTGGATCTGCAATTGCAGCGACTGCTCCAGTAATAGAAGCTGATGATGAAGATGTTGCACAAGCAATTTCTGTAATATTTTTCTTCAATGTAATCGCTGCGTTGATATTTCCGTTATTGGGAAGTGTTATTGGATTTTCAACTCATTCGGGAGAAGCATTCGGAATTTTTGCAGGAACTGCGGTAAATGATACATCATCGGTAACGGCAGCCGCTGCAACTTGGGATGGATTATATAATTTGGGAACACAAACATTGGACAAAGCTGTTACTGTAAAATTGACTAGAACATTGGCGATTATTCCAATCACTTTGGTGTTGTCGTATTTGAGAACTAAAAAACAAGAACAATCAGAAAAAGTTGAACTTAAAAAAATATTTCCTATGTTTATTTTGTATTTCGTTCTTGCAAGTATTATAACTACAGTTGCTTTGAAAATGGGAGTAGATGCGAAAGTTTTCAATCCATTAAAAGAATTGTCGAAGTTTTTCATAGTAATGGCAATGGCTGCAATTGGATTTAAAACAGATATTGTAAAATTAATAAAAACAGGCGGCAAACCAATCTTACTTGGATTTTGTTGCTGGATTGGGATAACTATAGTTTCAATTGCAATGCAATTCGCACTTGGACTAATATAAAACAAAAGCTATGCAAAAACTTTGCATAGCTTTTTTCATGAAAAAAAATCACGGCTTTAGGGGGAGCCGCGATTTCTTAAGTACAATTTTATCTTACAAGGGGTTTGTTTGATATAAATTGATATCTATTATCATTATACTACGTTATTTCTAATTGTCAACTAAAAATGATTATCAAATTAAAAAAATCAAACAAATAGTAATATTTTTATATTTTACAGTAATATTTTTATATTTTCTTCGTTGAATAATCTCACATATTCTTCTGAAAGTTTTCGTGCAGCAATTCCCATTCCTTTAATTTTTTTGTTATTGAAAGTTCCATCGTAAATATAATTGGATCCACAAGATGGAGAATTTTCTTTTAAAATGGCGATTGTAGGGTTGTATAATTTTGCTAATTTCACCACTTCGTCGCTTCCTTTTTCAAATTCTTCTGTGAATTCTTCTCCATCATAATCAAAAACTTTTCCATCCTTAATCTCAACAGGATTTCTTGGCGTTGGTAATCCTCCCATAATTTCTGGACACACTGGAATCAAATTGTATTTGTCTTTGAGTGAATGAATAATTTCATCGTCTAATTTGTTATTGGAACCATTGTATTTGCAATCAACTCCCAATAAACAAGCGCTAATTAAAACATTTTGCATATTTGTCTCCTTTATTTATCGCTAATTCTTTTATTAATTTCACTAACTGGAAGGCCAATTATAGTGTTCAAATCACCTTCGATGTATTCTATAAGAACTGGATTCAAATCCTGAATTCCGTACGCACCAGCTTTGTCGTAAACTGTGCCTTCGTCGATGTAATCTTTTAGTAATTGGATATTTTTGTCTGTTTTTTCTGAGAATTTTACGTTACTAAAAGTGTAGAATATTTCTTCATAGTTTTTTGATTTCAAACAAACAGATGTCACAACTTTGTGAACTTTTCCAAGATATGATGTTAACATGTCCAATGCTTCATCATAGTCTTTTGGCTTGTTCAAAATTTTCCCGTCGTTAATTACGATTGTATCAGAAGAAATGTAGAGCGTGTTTTCTTTTAATTCTAATGGAAGAATCTTTGATTTGGATATTTCACAGCAAACAAGAGCGAGCTTTTCGAGTAAATCTCTGTCTTTGTATTTTTCATAGGCCAATTCTTCGATTTTTCTCTCATCAATATCTGTCGAAATGCTTTCAAAATCACAGATATTTTTCAATAATTCATTTCTTCTTGGAGATTTGCTAACCAAAATTACGTTATTAAATTTGCCTAATTTTCCGATTTTTGTAACATTTTTTACGTATTTCATTTTATCACCAAATATATTGTCTTATCTTTTTAATAATGTGTCAAATGGGTATATATAGTATGGTGATTATATGATATATACAGTGACATTAAATCCATCGATTGATTACATAATGCGATTGGATGATTTTCAAAATGGAGAAACAAATAGGGCGAAAGTAACGGAGCTTTACGCCGGTGGAAAAGGAATTATGGTTAGCAAATTGCTACATAATTTGGATGTGAAATCCAAAAATATTGGTTTTTTGGGAGGATTCACAGGGGACTACATCGAAAAATTATTAGATGAGCTTGGAATTCTTCACGATTTTACAAAAATAAAAGGAAACAACAGAATTAATGTAAAACTAAAAATGGATTCTGAAACAGAAGTTAATGCACCAGGGCCTGACATCTCACAAGATGAATTGGAAGATTTCTATGAAAAACTTTCTGGAATTGATGGCGGAATCGTATCTTTTTCTGGATCTGTTGCAGCGAATATGGACAAGGATATCTACATTGAGATGATAAAAAAATTATCGCCAAATACTAGATTTACTTTGGATACTACAGGGGATGTTTTATTGAAAAGCTTGGATTATCATCCTTTGTTGCTAAAGCCTAACCAAGCAGAATTAGAAGAAATTTACGGAGAGAAATTCAATTCAAAAGAAGAAATCATTTCGTATATAAAATCGACTATGATTCCAAAAGCAGAGTATGTGATATGTTCTTTGGGAAGTGATGGCGCGATTTTTGTGAGTGCAAATAATTCTTTTTACATTCCTATCGTAAAGGGCGAAGTTATCAACAGCGTCGGCGCAGGAGATAGCATGGTTGCTGGATTTATCTACGCTTATTTGAACGAAATGAGTGAAGAGGATATGTTCAAAATGGCTGTAGCAAGTGCGACTGCGACTGTTTTCTCATATGATATGGGAGAAAAGAATCAAATAAATGAAATTTTTGGCAAATTAAAAATAATAAATATGGGGGAAAATAATGGAAATTAAAGATTTGCTTTCAAAAGATCTAATGATTATGAATCTTCAATCTACAACTAAAAAAGATGTTATAGATGAAATGATCGAAAAATTGTACGAAAACAATATTATTAACGACGTACTAAAATTTAGATCTGAAATTATGAAAAGAGAGTTGGAATCTTCGACAGGTCTTGGAGAAGGGGTTGCTATGCCTCACGCAAAAACATCTGCAGTGAATAAACCTGCGATTGTGTTTGCGAGAAGTACAAATGGTGTAGATTATGAAGCGTTGGATGGAGAAGATACTTATATATTTTTCATGATTGCTGCAACTGAAGGACAAAACCAAATGCACATTGAAACTTTGGCGAAGTTGTCCAAGCTTTTATTAAAAGAAGGATTTATAGATAGATTAAAATCTAGCGAAACTCCAGAAGATGTTTACAAGACAATTGATGATTACGTAGAAGAATCTGAACCAAAAGTCGCACCAGTAGAAACTAGTTCGATTTATACAGAAAAACCATTCGTATTAGCTGTAACTGCGTGTCCAACGGGAATTGCACACACTTATATGGCAGAAGAAGCCTTGAAGGAACAAGCGGCTAAAATGGGCGTTGACATCAAGGTCGAAACAAATGGCTCTGATGGTGTTAAGAACAAATTAAACTCTGACGACATAGAAAAAGCTACGGGAATTATAATAGCTGCGGATAGAAAAGTGGAAACTGCACGTTTTAATGGGAAAAATGTAATTGAATGTCCAGTTTCCGATGCTATTAGAAATCCAAAAGATTTGATTGAAAAAATAGTAGAGGGCAAAGCGAAGATTTATCACGCAGATGAGTCAGAATCAAAAGAAGTTGAAGAAGAAACGACAAATTGGAAATCAAAATTATACCAAGATATTATGAATGGCGTAAGTCATATGTTGCCATTTGTAGTTGGTGGTGGAATTTTATTGGCGTTGTCTTTCTTGGTTGAAAGATTTTTCTCAGATACTTCACCAATTTACAATTTATTCTCCGTAGGCGGAAAAGCTGCGTTTGGATTTTTAATTCCAATTTTGGCAGGATACATTGCGATGAGTATTGGCGATAGACCAGCGTTGATGCCTGGTATGGTTGCAGGTTTCATTGCAGGTCAAGGCGCAGGATTTTTGGGAGGATTGTTAGGTGGTTTCTTAGCAGGTTATGTAATTTTATTCTTGAAGAAAATCACTAAAAATCTTCCAAAATCACTTGAAGGAACAAAACCAATGTTGATCTTCCCAGTATTTGGATTGCTATTAACATCTTTGGGTATGATTTTCGTAATATCTCCAGTGTTTACGACAATTAACAAAGCAATCAACGGATTTTTGGCAAATATGGGAACTACAAACTCAATTTTACTTGGAGCATTGCTTGGAGCGATGATGAGTGTGGATATGGGTGGTCCTGTTAACAAAGCAAGTTATACTTTCTCAATCGGAGTTTTCACAGACACAGGTAACGGAGCATTCATGGCAGCAACAATGGCTGGTGGTATGGTTGCACCTCTTGCAATAGCCATCGCATCAAGTCTATTCAAAAATAAATTTGACGAAAAAGAAAAGAAATCAGCCGTAACTAATTATATTTTGGGCGCATCATTTATCACAGAAGGAGCGATTCCTTTCGCGGCAAAAGACCCATTGAGAGTGATTGTGTCATCTGTAATTGGTAGTGCAATCGCCGGTGGACTTACACAAGCATTTGGAGTAAAATCACCTGCACCACACGGAGGAATTTTCATTTTACCAGCTATGGAATCTGTAGATAAAGCGTTGTTCTTCGTATTATCTGTAGCGGTTGGCTCTTTGGTTTCAGCAATCATTTATGGATTGTGGAAACAAAAAGCAGAATAATGTTATAATAATATTGTAATTTACAAATTTTCAAATTTTCAAGGAGGAAATTATGTTAGTAGCAGCAGACAAAATGTTAAAAGATGCATTAAAAGGAAAATACGCAGTAGGTCATTTCAATATCAACAACCTAGAATGGACTAAAGCTATTTTGGAAACAGCACAAGAAAACAACTCACCAGTTATTTTGGGAGTTAGCGAAGGCGCTGGAAAATATATGGGCGGATATAAAACAGTTGTAGGAATGGTTAAAGGAATGATTGAAGAATTAAACATAACAGTTCCTGTAGCAATCCACTTAGATCACGGATCATTCGAAGGTGCAAAAAAATGTATCGAAGCAGGATTTACTTCAGTAATGTTTGATGGTTCTAAATATCCAATCGATGAAAATATAGAAAAAACAAAAGAAATAGTTGAACTTGCTCATTCAAAAGGAATAAGCGTTGAAGCAGAAGTTGGAGCTATCGGTGGAGAAGAAGATGGAGTAATCGGTCAAGGTGAAATCGCCGACAAAAATGAATGTAAGAGAATTTCTGAATTGGGAATAGATTTCTTGGCAGCAGGAATTGGTAATATCCATGGAGTTTATCCAGAAAACTGGAAGGGATTAGACTTCAATGCTCTTGGAGAAATCAAAGGAGAAATCGGAGAAATGCCTCTAGTTCTTCATGGTGGAACAGGAATTCCAACTGATATGATTAAAGAAGCAATCAGCCTTGGAGTATCCAAAATCAATGTAAACACTGAATGCCAAATCGTATTTACAGAAGAAACTAGAAAATACTTCGAAGAAAACAAAGACAAAGAAAAGAAAGGATTCGATCCAAGAAAAGTTTTGAAACCAGGTTACGAAGCAATCAAAGCAAAAGTTAAAGAAAAAATGGAAATTTTTGGATCAATCGACAAAGCAAACTAATTCGAAAAAATCAAAAATCAAACCGAGTCTATTAATTTAGATTCGGTTTTTTGATTTGAAAATTTTTTTATTGTATAGGATAATATTATCTAGGTGATAAATTTGAAAAACATTGACTTATTTAAAACTCTTCTGAAAATTAATGCCGTGACGTTTGGTGGAGGATATACAATAGTTCCTATTATTAGAGATGAGTTTGTTAAAAACAAAAAAATAATTGACGACGACGAAATGATGAAAATAATCGCCTTGGCACAAAGTTGTCCAGGAGCGATGGCTATTAACACGTCAATTTTATTGGGATACAGGATTAACAAAACAAAAGGAGCAATCGTAAGCGTGTTAGCTGCGACTCTTCCTTGTTTGGTTATTATTTCGATTGTAAGTTTGATTTACAACAAAATTCACGACAATCCATTTATCAATATGATGCTCATTAGTATGAGTGGTGCGATAAGTGCAATATTACTTTTAACTGTTGTGGATTTGGCGAAATCAAATTTGAAAAAAGACAGAGCGCTTGGAATTGGAATAATGATTTTAGCATTTGTAATGGGGTTTGTGTTCAACATAAATGTTGCGATAATTTTACTTGCGTGTGCTTGTATCGGAGTGATGTATTCAAAGATTATAGGTGGCAAATATGATTTTGATTAAATTATTCTGGGTGTTTTTCAAAGTAGGGTTATTCGCTTTTGGTGGAGGATATGCGACACTTCCACTTATCACGAATTTTGTTGTAAATGAAAATCAATGGATCAGTCTTAGAGAACTTACAGACGTACTTACGATTTCGCAAATGACACCAGGACCAATAGCTATAAATTCTGCGACATTTGTAGGAATGAAAATATATTCTGTGTTGGGCGCTGTTGTCGCTACAACTGGGTTGGTGTTTCCTGCGCTATTAATTCTACTCCCATTATCCAAGTTGATTTTCTCGGGAAAAGAATTAAAGTTTTTGGATTATATATTAAAAGGAATCAAACCTGCAGTCGCAGCACTTATATTCATTGCCTTTATTGATTTGTTCGAATCAGCAGTATTTAATGGCAAATTCAATTTGACAAATATCAACATTATTGCAGTTGTTTCATTTGTCGTGGGATTTGTAATGTATTATAAAAAAGTTTCTATCATTAAAATAATCGGCGTGTGCGCAACGCTTGGACTAATATATCAATTTGTAATTTAAAAAAAGCCTCAATATGAGGCTTTTTGTCGTTTAAATATCTATTGAGTTGTCCATCATTTTTATTGATGCTTGGTATAAGCCAAGTCCTGTCAATATCCAAATAATACTGCTTGAAATTGGTATTCCCATTATTTTTGTGAATGTGTTCATCGTAATTGTATCACTAGGATCTGCAAGGACAACATCTTTCGCATTTACAATTCCTTCTCCAATATAAGAAATTAGATAAGGAACTCTTAGGAATATTTCTTGGTCAATTAAAGATATAACCACGTTAATCACAATCATAATTATAATCCATGAATAACCAGTTTTATTTGATGGGAACAATGATTTTGTAGCAACTATTGAGAAATACATTACAATGTATCCAATAAATGAACTGCACAAGAAATATATTACCATTGATATAATTGTAAATGGTGTTACTTGGTAGTAAGGATTGTTCATTGCCAATTTAATCATTTCTAAGAATTTCGATTCACCGACAAAATACATTCCCAAGAAGTTTATTAAAGAAAATGCTATTGCAAATATTACTGTCCATATAAGAGCGAATAGAAGTTTACTCATTAAAATGTCGTTGCTTTTAACAGGAAGAGTGAACATCAAATATCCTCTGTCGGAATAATAATCGCGTCTGAATACCATGACTATTTGTACAGCTAATGCCAAGAAACTTCCGAATACTGCAAGAATACATAAAATCAAGAAAAGCATTTCGACAAATCCCATCGTTTGAGAATTTACGATTATTGAATTTTTAAATAACGCATATAACAAGCTGTTTCCTAATAATCCTACAAATAATGATATCAAGCATAATTTCAAGTTGTTTTTCAAATCGTGTTTTAAAAGTTTAAGCATAGTGACCTCCAAAAATTTGTTTGTACACATCTTCAATGCCTTTGTTGTAAGTTGATCTCAAATTTTCTACGCTATCATTTAATTCCACAGAACCTTTGTTGAGCATGATAACTCTGTCGAAAATTCTTTCAATATCTCTAACCAAGTGAGTAGTAATCACTAGAGTAGAATCAGGGTCGATGTTATATCCAAAATTTGTTCACGTGCTACAGGGTCAACTCCTGCGATTGGTTCGTCAATTATGAAAAGCTTAGCGTGACGCGACAATACAAGTGCCAAGTTCAACTTTTCAGTCATACCTTTTGATAGATTGCTGACCTTCATTTTCTTGTCCAAACTCATTTGTTCGATAAAGCTAGTGAATTTTTCTGAATCAAAATCGGAATAAAAATCTTCGAACAATGCTTGTGTTTGGGCGATTGTTAGGTTAGGGTCAAGGAAAAATCTGTCCGGCAAATAACTTACGAACTCTTTTGTCTTGTAATTTACATCTTGCGAATCAATCTTCACTTCTCCCTCGTATTTTTTTATGATTCCAGCTAAAATTTTGATTAAAGTTGTCTTGCCAGAACCATTTGGACCTAGAAGTCCGATGACTTCTCCTTTTTCGGCTGTAAATGATACATCTTTAAGTGCTTGTTTGTTGCCGTATTTTTTCGACAAATTTTTTATTTCGAGTACGCTCATTTTTTCCACCTTTCATCTATAAGTTCCATTAATTTTTCTTTTGGCATATTCATTTGATACATTTCGTTTAAGAAATCGTCTACCAATTGTTGTGCCATATCATTTTTCAAAGCTTTTAATTTATCCTCGTCTACATCGACAAATGAACCAAGTCCTCGTTTACTCATAGTAATTCCACAGCTTTCCAACTCTGCATAAGCACGTTGAACTGTGTTAGGATTTACATTCAATTCTTTCGCAGTTTCTCTGACAGAAGGAATTTTATCAGAAGACTTTAAATCTTGCCTAATTATTTTGTATTTAAAATAATCTACGATTTGAATGTAGATAGGTTTATTATCATCAAATTGCATATTATCTCCTTTCTAATCTGTTCTATAACAATAATACACCGTTACAATAAAAAAGTCAAGCTATTTTAATAAAATATTTACGCCCTTTGATGATAAATCGTTCAGCTCATCGATTTGTTCTTGATTAATTGTGGAATTTTTCTTAGCAAAAATTTTTCCTGGTGGATAAATCACGATATCATTGGCGATTTTTTTGTTCAGTAAATAATCGTACGTTTTGTAAATTTTCGTAGAATCTGATTTTTTATATGAACGAAGAGCTTCCAGCAAAATTTCAAAATCTTTTTTCTCATCGGCAATCGTTGAAATCAAAACCAAGTTTTTGTCGTCAATCATTTCTAGATAAATTCCGTTTTTTATCAAATGCTCATTGACATCGCTTGGGTTGTCACATTGAAGGACAATTCTTGTAAAATCTCTCTTGCAATTTTTTTGAATCGGAGCTTTTCTAATATAATCCAAGCCTTCAATCTCACTATAAAACCAATCTATTATTTCTTTTAATTCAGCGTATTTGCTTTCATTTTTAGCGCAATAATCTATTGCATATTCCACAGATGTCATGAAAATATACGATGGGGAAGATGTCATAATCATTTGTAGATTACTTATAGTTTTATCTATCAATTCATCTTCACAATTGAAATTAATTGCAGCAGTTTGCGTGAATGCTGGCATCGTTTTGTGATACGAATTAATAGAAATATCACAACCTAGTTGCATTGCATTTTTGTCGAAACAGTCCAGTGCGAAATGTGCTCCGTGTGCTTCATCAACAATAATTTTGATATTATTTTCGTGACAATATGCTACAAGTTTTTCGATTGGCTGATAAATCCCATAATAATTGGGGCGTGTGATGAGAACTGCTTTGATGGATGAATCTTTCTTCAAATTTTCTATCAATACTTCTTGTTCACACACTCCATCACAGTCTATTTCCACAGATTTTCCACGAGCAAGTCGTACACCGTTGATGACAGATTTGTGGCAATTTTTCTCTACCAAAATTTTTTCGTTCTCATCTAATACGCTCATTATACTTGCGACAATTCCAGATGTTGAACCATTGACAAGATACATCGATGATTTTGCATGCGAAAAAAGGGCAAGATTATTCCTGCCCTCAGCTATAATAGTATTTGCATGGTACAAATCATCTGTATCAGATAATTCTGTCACATCAATCTTCAAAATATTTTCAAGAAAATCGTTCATACCTTCCAACGTCTTGCCCTTATGGCCAGGCATGTGAAAGCTTACTTTTTCTTTTCTATTTATCAGATTATCATACAAATTACGCATTCAACATTTTCTCCACTTCTACCATAATTGCACATTCAGTACGTTTCTTTTGCATTGCGCAACCCAATTCGTATGGCTTGTAAATATCGTGATTAAAATTGTACGCATTTGCATGGCAACCACCAGAACAGTAGAATTTGCACCAACAATTTTTGCAATCTTCTTTTGTAAATACGTGACAATTCAAGAATTCTTCACGCAAATCTTCTGGTAAAGTTAGATTTTCATCTAAAATATTTCCCATTTTGAATTTTTCGTTGCCGACAAATTGATGACAAGGATAAATATCTCCTTCTGGAGTTACTGCAATGTATTCGCATCCAGCTCCACAACCTTGCATTCTTTTTATTACACATGGACCTTGAGTCAAATCAACCATAAAATGGAAGAACTTAAAGTTAGAACCATTAACTTGATCCTTTGCATAATCCACTGCCAATTTTTCGTATTCATTCAAAACAGTGTCCAAATCTTCCTTAGTAATAGCGTAATCGTCATAATCGCTGTCTACAACAGGTTCGATACTTGACAATTCAAATCCCAAATCCTTGAAGTGTTTTACATCTTCTGAGAAATCCAAATTCTTTTTAGTAAAAGTTCCTCTTACGTAATAATATTTTCCTTTTCTTCCTTTAATAAGTTTTTGAAATTTAGGAACGATTAAATCATAAGAACCCTTGTCGTTCAAAGTTTTTCTCATATTATCGTTGACAGATTTTCTACCATCAAGACTAAGAACTACGTTGTGCATATTTTTGTTGATAAAATCAATCTTGTCATCGTCCAACAAAACGCCGTTAGTAGTTATTGTGAATCTGAATTTCTTACCTTTTTCATCGGCTATTTCATTGCCGTATTTTACTAATTTCTTCACTAGCTCGAAATCCATTAAAGGTTCTCCACCAAAGAAATCCACTTCCAAGAATTTTCTTGAACCGCTATTGTCAACCAAATATTTCAAAGCTTTCTTGCCGACTTCTTCAGTCATATAGGCTTTGTGTCCACCAAAATCACCTTGTGAAGCAAAACAATATTCGCACTTCAAGTTACAATCGTGAACAACGTGAAGGCACATTGCCTTTAACACAGGTTCTCTTTTTTTGAAATCTTCAATGTGAAGATAATCATCCGATGAAAAAAGCATATTCGCTTTTTCCAATTCTGCAATTTCCTTTATAGAATCTCTGACAGATTCTTCAGGATATTGATCTAATTTTTCTACTATTTCATCTGCACTTAAATCTTTGTAATAATCAAGTACATCGTAACTTATGTCGTCAAAAACATGGACACTTCCACCGTTTACATCTAAAACAATGTTGTGGCCATTCATTTTGTATTTATGTATCATATAATTCTCCTTTCAGCTACCGTACTATTTTATAGAAAATTCCGAATTAAGTCAATAAAAAACGAAAACCACTCAAAAGAGTGGCATTGATTTAATAATCGCATATCTGATTTTAACTTAAAAGTCTTCAATCATTATGTAAACAAGATTATCTATTTTCGTTTTCACATTCTTGGTTAGCAACTGTGCAAGAAGTTTTGCAAGCTGATTGGCAAGAAGTTTGGCATTCACCACAACCACCTTTGCAAGCTGATTCTTTCAAAGTGTTAGGTGTTAAAGTTTTAATATGTTTTTCCATAATATTCACCTCAAAATAATTATATCATAAATTTAGAAAAAATGTGCGAAATAAAATCATGTTGAATAATAAAAAAAAGGATTGCATAAACATAAAACAAGTGATATATTTAATTTAAAGGAATGATGAAAATGTTCAAGTACATTACGCAAAATAAAAAATTATTCTACTTAACACTTCTTACAGCGCCAATTGCCGTTGGGTTTGATATTGGCTTGGCGTGGCTTTTAAGAATTATAACAGATGCAGGAACTAATGGAGAAGAACAACTTTTGCCCAGACTAATTCTAATTTCTGTGTTGTACATAATTTTTGCAAGTATTTCCGATTTATTATATCGAAAAAGCACAGTAGAACTTACGAATAATTGTATATATAATGTTAGAAATGATTTGTTCAACAGTTTAACAGACGAATCTCTAATCAAAATATCCAAACAAAATAGTGGATATTATATATCAATGTTTTTGAATGATTTGGAAGATTTGAAGATGGATTATTTCAAGAATATGGTGTCTTCATATCATGAAATTCTCAATTTCGTAATATCCTTAGTGTTGCTTGTCAAAATCGACATAATAATGGCAATCACAATAATAATATTTTCTGTGGTGCAATTAGCAGTTCCATTTATTTTCGAAAAATTAATCGAAAAAAGACAAGAAGAACTTATGAATATAAGAAATGAATACACGTCTAGTTTGCAAGAATTCGTGAATAATTTTAATTTGATTAAGTTTTTCAAAAGAGAAATAATTTTTAAAAAAATTAATCAAGATAAATCCATTGAATATCGTAACGCATCAAATACTAAGGAAACTTTGAGCAAAACTATTTACGTTTTATCATTTGCTAGTTCGTTGGCAATGTATTTGGGTTGTATGTTGGTCGGAATTTGGCTAGTATTTAAAGACAGAATAACCATTGGTCAAGTAATAGAATCAAGTCAACTTATGGCTTATGTGACAGGACCGTTGTTAAATTTCACAGATATAATGACAAGTTTCAAATCAGCAAAGCCAGTCCAAAACAAAGTTATAAATTTCATCTCTGAAGAAAAACCTGTTGAAGTAGAAGATGAATTCGAATTTAATAATTTGAAATTAAACAATATTTCGTTCAAATATCCAACAAGTGACAAATACGTTTTGAAAAATTTGGATTTTACATTTGAAAAAGGCAAAAAATACATTATTATTGGAGAAAGTGGAACGGGTAAATCAACTATATTCAAGATTTTGCAAAAACAAGAAATAGCAACCGAAGGAGTAGTTCAGATTAACAATAAAAATATTTTGAATATTACAGATAGCACATATTATTCGAAAATCGGATTTGCAACACAAGACACTGGAATATTCACAGCAAGCATCAAAGACAACATATCCTTGTATGACAACAGACCTGTAGATAAAACAATCATTGAACAATTGGGATTAAATACTATGATTAATTCCAAACCAAAAGGAATTGACACTGTAATCTCCAGCGAAGACAAGTCTATCTCAGGTGGAGAGAAACAACGAATAGCCATTGCAAGACTACTAAATGAAGACTTCGACTGTATTTTATTAGACGAATCGACATCCTCATTGGATAAACACAGTGTAGATATTGTTGAAGAATGCATACTTTCGAAAAAAGATTTGACAGTAATAGCAATCACACATCATTTGACAAGTAAAGCTATTGAAATGAGCGACTGTGTTTTAAAATTAGAAGACGGGAAATTAGTACCAGTTACAATGTAAACTAAAAGAGGGTAATGATATGGGAACTAAAAACACTTATAACAACTATCAATTTTATGAAACACCAGCATTGACTAAATATTTGGAAGAACAATCAATAAAAGGCTATAGTTTTTGTGGTGCAGTGGGAAGTTTTTTGGATATACTGAAGTTTCGCTATGATGAAAACAAAGCCCCACAATCTTATTGTGTCTTACGTAAGCGCTTGGATAAAAATATAGATGAAAAAATACAAATCATGAAAACTAATTCTCAGATCATTTATGAAAATAATGTGTATGTTGTATTTGCAAATAATTCTGAGGAGGATACGGAGTTAGAATCCATTTTAAAAAAGCAAAATGCTCTCCAAGCAGTTTCCATTAAAAAATCTGTAGCATTTATCAGTATATTATTGATTATTTCTGTGATTAGTGTGGCTTTGAATATATTATGGCCACAAAACACAAACTTAGTGTTAAACAGTCTGAATGTGGGAGTTTGTATTTCTCTAATTATTAATTTTTTGATTTATTTTATTGGAGATTTGCACGATTATTTTTCAGGAAAAGCAGTAGTAATAGACGGGAAGCTAATATTTAATAACCGCACCAAATTAAAAGATTCGCTATTTCGACTTGGAGATGTACTTAAATTCTCAATATTATTGGTAAGTATATTTCTTAGCATAAAGGTTGTGCTACAAGCAAGTGATCCTGCGGTTACAGTTAATGTTTTAAAAATGTGGTCGATATTTTGTATTGTGGGATTTGCTTCAAGGATAAAATTTCAAAAATCATATATCGCATTGCTTTATATCGAAGTATTTCTAATAACACTTGGAGCGATATAGAATATATTGTATAGTTTGTTACAAATTGAAAATTGATTAAAATTGCGCGATTAATTTCGCGTTTTTTTATTGCATATTTGTTATAGGAAATTGTTTTTTTTAGGATATGCTCTATAATTATATTTGAGAGTATAATTATGGAGCGGAATATGATAGAGATAAACAACTTGAAAAAAGATTATGAAATAATTAAGAGAAAAAGTTTATTAAACAAAGAAAGAACTATCGTGAATGCAGTGAAGAAGATTTCTTTTAAAATTGAAGATGGAGAAAGAGTCGGACTCATAGGGCTTAATGGAGCTGGAAAGACTACTACGATTAAAATGATGACGGGAATTTTGTATCCAACGGATGGTTTCATAAAAGTGAATGGATTCACTCCGTCTGATAGGAAAAAGGAATTCTTGAATGAGATTGGAGTATCAATGGGACAACGTTCGTGTATGTTTTACGATATTGATGTGATAGAATCTTTCAAGTATTTCAAAGAAGTTTATGAAATTTCAGATGAGGATTTTGAGGAAAGATTACAAGAATTTGATAAAGTTCTTGGACTTTCGCAACTTTTACATACTCCTGTAAGAAAATTGTCTTTCGGTCAGAGGATGAAGTGTGAATTGGCGGTGAGCCTTATTCATTTGCCGCGAACAATATTTTTGGATGAGCCTACTATTGGTCTTGATGTTGTGGTTCAAGAAAATATATTTGAGTTTTTGAATATGATAAACCAAAAATACAATTCTACGATCATATTGACCACACATGAGATAGAAAATATAGATAAATTTTGCCCTAGAATTATAGTGCTAAATCATGGAGAAGTGATTTACGATGGAAGGTGCAATAAATTTTTGGATAGAGATAAGTACAGAAAACTAACCGTATCTTCTAAATACGTTGAGTATTTGAAGGATTTTAATCCAGACATCGAAAATGAGAAGGCGACAGTTTTATTGACAACCGATCAGTTAAATAGTGTAGATATTTCAAACTTTTCTAAGTCCGAATTCACCATCGAAGAATTGAGCTTGGAAGATGTTTTGAAAACTAAATTGAGGGTTGAATGATGAAATTATTTGCTTGTTCTCTAAGAATCGCTCTGAAAAAGATGTTTGCTTATCCAAATGAAATAATCATGATATTTTTTCACAGCCTTTTCCAATTATTGTCGACAATTTTGTTTTGGGTTGTGTTATTTGACAATGTAGATTCTTTTGGATACGACAAATCTTTCATATATTTGTTGGCAATGGTCGGGATGTTATCGTCAGCCATCGAAGAAATGTTTTTCGGACTCAGAGATTTTGAGTGGTTAGTGCGTGACGGAAGTTTGGATAGGTATTTGTATCGCCCTCAAAATACTTTGTTTATGATAATGATAGAAAATATTCCTCTTGTTGCATTCATTGAACAACTAGTGCTTGGAATTGTTGGAATAATTTTGGTAGTAGTGAAATTTGATATCGCGATTTCTTTTGTAGCTGTATTAAAGATGATAATTCTTTTAGTAATAGGGAACGTGTATTATCAAACGATTTATGCGACAATAACGATGCTGAGTTTAAGATTTGAAAAAATATCGACATTAAGGGATTTGATTTTCAATTTTAATTTTTCAAAAAATTATCCCACTACAATTTTTCCGAATTTTTTGAGAAAATTTCTGACTTATGTAGTTCCTGTTTCATTGATAGCATTTGTTCCAACACTAGCTTTAAGCGGAAAACCTACTAGATATTTTCCTCTAATATTAATTTTTTTAGCAGTGAGTTTGATGGTTTTATACATTGTGTACAATCGTGGGCTTAGAAGATATTCTTCAAATGGAGGTTAGAATGAAAAAATACTTAGCGTCTTTGAAAATAGAATACCTAAATTCAAAAGAATACTTTATTTCTTTTGTTTCCTCCATATTTTATATACCAATTACAATAATTGTTTATTATTTTTTGTGGAAATTCATAATGAAAGAACAAGCTGATATAGCAGGAATGAATTTTGACGATGTAATTGCGTATTTCATGACGATTTTGGTAGTGAAAAATTCAATATCAAATACAATGGCTGAAACTTATTACATATTTCAAGATATAAATTCGGGAAATATTGATACTCTGATAACTAAGCCAATTTATTATCCTCTTACTAGATTTTGCATATCTCTAGGAAGAGTTGTAATATCAATGCCTTTGGGCATAGCTTTTTGGATAGCAGTTCAGTTGTATTTTGACAAGTTTTCATTTGCATCACTTGGTTATTTTATAATATCCTTGTTTCTAGGATTTTGTTTGATGTTCCAAGTGCTATGCATTTTAGGATTACTAACATTTTGGTTAAAATCTGTACTTAGTCTCAGAGATATTTTCTGGTATATTCTGGCAATATTTTCAGGAGAAGTAGTTCCATTGGCATTTTTCTCCGGCAAATTTGAAATTATACAACACAATCCACTTGCCGGAATTTATTATATCCCTGCAAACATAATTAACTCAAACAATATGAAAGCTTTGATTTTGGAACAAGTAATTTACATCGTGATTTTTTCCGTAATAATTTATTTTATGTGGAGAAGAGGAATAAAACATTACGAATCACAAGGTGGTTAAATCTGTCTTTGACATTAAATAATCTATATGATACTGTAAATATTAATGACGGTGAGATTATTTATGTTTACAGTATTAAGAGAAGATAGCAGTGGCAGAAAAGATAAATGTCCAAAAAGAGCTTAAATATTAAAATATAAAAAGAAGGTACGTATCAAAATGAGCGAATATTCTTGAAATTGTTTTTATATCTAATTTTTGGGAATCAGTTCAAAATGTTTCCTCTTTTTTATAATGAGTACAAGAGTTATACTTTATTAAATAAAAACGCATTGGAGATGATAAATAATGTTGAAATTAAAAAGATATGTTTCAAATAAAAGCCTTGCCATTTATTGTTTGATAAATGGTCTATTAAAAATTTTGTTTTTAGTATCTCCACTTGTTGCAAAAAAGTTTATAGATAATGCAATGAATAAAAATTTTAATAATATGTTGATTTTTGGACTGATAGATGTTTTCTTATTTGTATTAACTCAGGTTGTATCTTATATATTTGATATTTTCAGTAAAAAAGTAGAAACATCAGCAATATCTAATATTTTCAAAGAGGTAAATGAAAATTTGGATACATATAGAGTAAAAGAACATTCAATTAATAGAGATAGGATTAATCAAGAAATAACAAATAATCTTACATTAATAAAAGGCTTTATTGTAGATATACCTGTTAGTATTGTATTTTCTATTATTACTATGATAGCAATATTTTTAATAATGTTAAAATTGTCTATTAGCTTAGCATTAGTTATGATAATTGTAGTCCCAGTAGGTGCATATATATCATATAAATTAGGTTATTTGATTTCAGATTATTCGGAAAAGGATTTAACGAATAATAGAGATATTAAGGGATATCTGCTAGATAAATATTCTATTACAAAGTCAGAAAGACTTTTAAAAAAAAGACAGATGTTTGATATAAAAATTTTATTAGAAAATTATAAAAATACATTAAATAAAAAATATAAATTAGAATCTCTTGTAAATAATATGATGATTTATTTTGTTTTAAATGGTGTAATAATTTCTATGTATTTGATTTCTGGATATTATGTGTATAGAAATATGATTACAATAGGTACTTTTTATGCTACACAACTTTATGTGTCTAGATTTTGGACACCAGTAGAATATTTGTTTGACATAAGAAATCAATATTTAACAGCAAAGCCAGCAATAAATAGTTTTATGAATTTTATGGAAGTAAAAAAAACAAGATACAATTATGATATTATAAAAGAAATAGAATTGGTGAATTTTGAATGTTTGAGTAATAAAGGGAAAGTATTAAATGAAAAAATTTCTATGAAATTTGATAATAAAAATATAAATATAATTTCTGGAGATAATGGTGTAGGAAAAACAACTGTGATAGAATCTATTTTGAATTATACTGATAGATACAATGGAGATATATTAATAAATGGAAGAATATTAAAAGAGAGCTACTATGATATGGTGTACATATCATCTGATTATAATATATCTAATTTTGGATTGTTATCTGATAAAATAAATTTTTCTTCTGGACAAAAGAAAAAAGCACAAATAGAGTTAGCATTAAATACGGATAAGAGTGTTTATATAATAGATGAACCTACTAATTTTTTGGATGAAGAAAATAAAATCAAAATAGCGAATATGATAAATGAGTTGTATTTTAAAAGGAAAATAGTGATTTTGATTACGCATGATAGCGAAATTATTAATATGATAAAAAATAAGAAAATGTATTTTTTAAAAAAATCTGCATGAGATTATACTCGTGCAGATTTTTCATTTATTAGCATTCTTTGTTTTCTTCGATTGTTCATAAAATTAATCAAAGCTCCACTGAATATTAAAATATATCCGATTATACTTAAATAATCAGGAATTTGATGTAAGAATAAAAATCCGAACAATCCTGTAAAAATTATCGTCGAATAATCAAACACTGAAATTTCAGAAGCAGGAGCGAATTTGTAAGCCAATGTTATTCCAAATTGTCCGATAAGGGCTGCAAGTCCAACGCCGATAAGAGCAAGGATTGATGATGTTCCCATTGGAACAAAATTAAATATCATAAAAGGAATACATACTATACTCGAAAATCCTGAGAAAAAAGCAACGATAAACGAACTATTCACTCCTAGAGTGTTCAATTTTCTAACGCAAGTGTAAGCTCCACCTGCACAAATTCCACCCAAAATTCCTATTAAATATGGAAGGATTTCTTGGATTTGTAGTGTAGGTTTTACAACGAATAAAACCCCTACAAATGCTATCAAAATCGAAATTATGTGTTCCTTTCTCAAATCTTCTTTTAGGAAAATCCAAGACAAAATCAAAGTCGCAAAAGGAGCGAGTTTGTTGAGAACTGATGCATCTGAAATGAAAAGATGATCCAACGCGTAATAATTACAAAAAATTCCTGCAGTACCCAAACTTGCTCTCAAAATCAAAGTTTTCCATGGGATTGATTTAATATCGTGAAGTTCTTTTACTTCTTCTTTTTTATTTGATTTCAATAAAAGCGCGAATGCCACCAAAAAAGCAATCAAATTTCTGAAAAAACTTTTTTGTATAGTTGGCAAATCTCCAGCAAGTGGTATGAATAAATTCATAAGAGCAAATCCAAATGCTGACAATAATATTGCTATAATACCTTTAGTTCTATTATTCATTTATTACCTCCGTATTAATAAATGATATCATAAAACAATGTAGAATTGAAATTTATTCTATTTCGCAAGAGTTTATTAGGTGGTATAATCAAAAAAGAGAGGAATTTGTGATATGAAAACTAAAGCGAAGAAATATTTTATTTATTCAAGTTTGTTTTATGTATTTATTTTTGTGCTTGATTTTTTAGTGTCTGTAATTACATCAAATTTTGCAGACGAATTTGTAAAACTCAAAACAGTAGAATTTCAAAATACAATAAAAACTATGTTAATTATCATACTAGTATTTGGTGTGAAGTTTTTATTAGAAAAACTAATACCTTATAGAATAGAATTGATAAAACATCAATTAAAATTTCAGTTAAAAAACAACATACTTAGAGATATTTACAATTTACGAAAAGAATTATTGTTCGAATTGACAGGAGAGCAAGTTTTGCAAATTGTAGATAAGGATAGCGACATCGTAGCAAGTTTTAGGTTTGAATATTTAGTAGAATTTTTTTCTTCATTATTTATTTTTGCGATGGTACTTATTTCATTTTTGGTTTTAAGTTATAAGGTGACTTTTATTTTTGTTTTATTAGCTATTTTGCAAATAATACCGCCAATAATTACTAAAAATAGTTTATATAAGATTTACATGGATACTAGAAAAATAGAACAAGATACTACTAACTGGATTATTTCAGCATCAGAAGGAAGAGATGTTTTGAAAACTTTTAATGCGACTGATTGGTATTTTAAAAATAAAAGAAATTTAGATGAACTGAATGTAAATGCTGGTACTAAGGCTGAAATTGCATTTGCTCTTGAAAATGCTATGTATTCTCTGTTAGATTTGATTTTAAAAATAGTTAGTTATGCAATTATAGGTATAGCAATCTATAATCAGGAAATTACCATTGCTGATTCGGTGTTTATGATTATGTTACTGAGTACGTTTTATTCCAATTTTGAGAATATAACAAAATATATTTCGAAGGTTCAAGAATTCAATGTATCAAAAACTAGAATAAATAATATTTTAAATAAAGATATTAATAGTAACGATGTAACAGTTTCAGATACTGATTCTCTAATAGATTTAAAAATTGAAGATTTAGATTTTTGTCAAAATTTAAATGGAACAAATCTTAAATTAGAAAAAGGAGATAAAATTCTAATTTCTGGGAGTAATGGCAAAGGGAAAACAACCATTTTCAATTTGATTTTAGGACTTTTACACTCAAATAGCAAATTGGTTATTAGAGATATTCCAGAAAGACTTATAAGTTATTTAAATCAAAATGATTTATGTATTTCTTTTACAATGAGAGAGATTATGGGTATGCTTGAAGGAAAAGAATACGTTAAAAAAGTCCAAGAACTCTGCAATTATTTTGGGATTAAGGAGCTTGATTGGGGTAAATACTTAGATGAATTATCAGGTGGAGAAAGGAAAAAATTCGCATTAGCAGTTTGTCTGGCATCTGATAAGAATATACTTTTGTTAGATGAACCGACAAATCATTTAGATGATAAATCAGTGGAAAAACTAATCGGTATTTTAAGATCTGATTCACGAGAAATGATTGTAATTAGTCATGATAAAAGGTTAAATAAAATATGCAATAAAACTTTAGATTTAGATAGCGGTGATAATTATGTATAAGGATTTATTCAAGTCTATGAGACTTGGCGCAATATTAGGACTGATTAGCAATATAATTCAAGATGTGTCAGCAGTTTTCATAGCGACTGTTTTGGGAACTTTTACATCTGCAGTATTGAATTCAGATATAAAAATGATGAAATCTTCAATATATAAGTTGCTCATTGCTATTTTGATTACTGTAGTTTTGATACCTATTTTTCAGATTTTATCAAATAAAATTATCCTGAAAAATAGTTTTACTCACGAAAATTTGCTAATAGACAAATACTTAAAATTTGATGAAAGTATTTTAAGAGAAATAAAATCATATAAATTTGACAATATTATAGAAAAAGAAGCAACTATGCTTAGATTGAACTTTATATGGGCATTTCAAAATATTTCAGAAGCTTTAATAATAGTTTTAATTTTGATAATAAGCTTGAAAGAATTACCAATTTATTATTTCATATTCATAGTTGCTATGGGATTTTTAAGATTTGTATCATTTACTACTTTTAAGAATGAAGTTTCTGAATATACAAGAGATAAATATACATTTAAAGAAAATGAAAGAAAAATATTATTTTCTTGCTCTTTTGAAAAAGATTGGTTGAAATTTAATAATTTGTACGCAAAATTCATACAGGTATACAAAGAATTATTTGATGAATTTGTGAAAGATAAAGTAGCAAGAGGAGAAATGTATACAAAAACTCAAAACGCAGTAAGAAATTTAGCAGATGGATTGTTTTTAATACTAGTAGTGGGATTTGGAATTATTCTATGCTCTAAGCAAATTATAGGCATAAATTCAATAATAAAAGTTTTAGCTATGTCTGTTGTTATCAATAAATTTTTTGATTGTGTGAAAAAGTCCGTGGACTCATTTATTCAATTAAAAAGTTTAAAAGTTAATGTTGGAAAATTTTATTCAGATATTTCTCAAAAGAAGAATTTTGATAATAAAACAAATCATATTGAAATTATTGCTGAAAATCTAAGTTACACGGTAAATGACAAAAATATTTTAAAACCTGTAAATTTTATTATAAACAAAGTATAAATTTCTAATTATCTTTTTATATTTTCTTAAATGCTCGTAAAGCCTTATTCTATGTGCTTTCGAGTATTTTTACTGTAGGAAGATACTTCACGTTTCTTTGCATATTTCCTCATGTCTTAGCTGTCAGAAGTGGTAAATAAGTAGTAAATTCATTTGTACTACTAAGCAACAAGACGCTCCTGTTGCTTCTCTTTATTCAAGCGTTTCATCTCTGACATTGCGGAATCAAATGTTGCGTGTGCGTAATAGTTCAGCGTCATGGCTATATTTGCATGCCCCATAATGTATTGTAATGCTTTTGGGTTCATTCCTGCATTTGCATAGTTGGTACAGAATGTATGTCGCAAACTATGTGGAGTGATGTGTGGTAACTTATCATCATTATACTTGTTGTATTTCTTAACAAGACCTTTCATCATACCATTATAGTCACTCGCCACTTTTGGATAGTTCTTTCTATTAAGAAAGAGGAAATCACTATATCCATCAATCTCAACACGCTTATCATTCTTTCGATTCGCTAACACTCGCTTAAATGCTTGATAGGCTTCTTCAACCATAGGAACTTGACGTTCACCACTTTTGGTCTTTGGTGTTTCAATGTAGTACCCAATTTCAGTATCTCTCAATAGCTGATGGTCTATATTGACAAGACGATTCTCAAAATCTAAATCTGGAAGTGTCAAACCACCAAACTCTGAAATACGAAGACCTGTTTTTAAGAGTATCAGAATTTCATCATAATTTTTGCTGTAGGTTTTATCAGCTTTCGCAAAGGCTAACAGTTTTTCTTCCTGTTCTCCTGTTAGTACGGTCTTAGGGACAGTATCATCATCAAGAACTGCATTCAGTTGAAAGTCAAATGGATTCTTCCGAACACAATCATCTTGTATCGCAATGTAGAATGAAGCCTTTAAAGAACGTTTATAGTTATTGATGGTTTGATAGGCATAACCATTTTCACTCATTCTAATCGCCCATTCTTTAGCGTCTGATGGTTTAATACTATCAATACTTCTTGCACCTAACTTGTCTTTCTTCAAAATATCCATAAGATATTTGCGTCCAGTTTCAGTATTTTTTCTAACCTTTGGTCTTTGAGCGTTCTGTTTTGCGTAAAGCTGGCAGAGTGTCATTTTCTTTCCTACAACATCAATACCATCATGAATGTCTTTCTGTAACTCTGCGATTTTCTCCCTAAGTGAGATACAATCACGCTTTCCTGCTGGTACTCTGTCTGTAGCCACAAGTTTCCACGAGTAAACAAATTGCGGTTCTCCAAATGAATCTGTATATTTGTATAAGTATCTTCCGTCTTTTCGTTGGCTCTCTCCAGTCTTTAAAATTCGACCTTTATTGTCACGTCTTTTTTCTGACATGGCATTTGCTCCTTTCCATTATGGAAAGAGCCCTGATACGACTTAATACTATTTTATCATATACAAGACCCTTTGGCTACGCTAGATTGCATTCAATGTATCTATAATTTTTTCAAATTGTTTTCGTTTAACCTGAATACGATTGCCATTCATAATCAGCCAGTTTGCATTTTTATTTTCTTCTGCCAAACGACGCAGCTTGTTTTCGCCAATACGAAAATATTTTGACGCTTCTTCAATAGTTAGGGTATAACGCTCCCAAATCGGAATGTCAGTCTGCTTCATAAAATCCTCCTTTCCAAATCACTTATTGGATTTCATAAAAGTTGTTTTACAAGCAATCGAACAGCTCTAGCAAAGCTCACGGGAGTTCCACCCCTGCATGGTTCTCATGTAGCCATACTCATTGCCTGCGACGCTTTTAACGCTCGGACTATTGACTGTATGGGAGTATCATTATCACGATAAGAAAGTCGTCGCTGGCAATCCTGCTAAAGATTGTTTTTCGGAACACTAACTGAAACGCTCGCTATCTTTAGAATATAGGTCATGGCGGTTAGCTCCGTTGGCTCTTTTCTTATCGAAACGTATTCAATTACTTTTATTCAGTTTTCAAAGAACAATGGCTCGTTAGCCTATCAAAACACATTGAAAGCTCAATATGCTTTGATGGAATAACAAACCTCCCTGTTCGGGAAGCGTGGAATAGTATGGCACGCTTCCACGAAAAGAGAGAGGTTATTACTTAATTTCAAATGACAGAATCTTTGTAATCAGTCTGGTTTCCATTCTTCCACGTAAGACTTCATCAACGACCATACTTTGATTGCCATATTCATCTTTCATAAGTCGTAGGGAACGTTTCGTTATGTACCCTCTGTAATGATGTAGAATCTGGTTAATCGCTTCTGTATCGCCATCTGTTGCCTTTACAATGAGAGGAAAGGGAATCATAGGATATTGTGTTTTCATTCTTCAAATTCCTCCATAAACTTTTTGATTAAGGCTAGTCCACTGGTTCTATGCCGATAGACAGTAGAACGGTTCAATTTCAACAGGTCTGCAATTTCTGAATCGCTCATGTCCATAAAGTAAAACAGCAGTAGAATTTCACGTTTCTTGTCTGGCAACTCACGTAATGCTTCACTCAATAAATCATTTTCAACACCAACTGATATTCCATTGAGTGTAAAAATCTGAAAGTCAGTTGAATAGTTATCTGTTGTCGCAAACTGGCTAACAAGATAATCGCCAACATCAGAAAAGGACACTTCACGCTTTGCGATCCTTGAAAGATAAAGCAGATAATTCTTTCGCTCGTCTTCCATAGCACGTTTACAGATATAGTCAAACTGATTTTCTATTGTGGTCTGAAAAAAAGATGGTTTCATGTTTCTCACCCCCTTTCTGTCTAGGAAAGGAAGTGAGCCTTGCTCTTTTATCTCCTTTCACTCTTAGTCCCAATGTGAAAGGGGGATTTGTTGCATTACTGATGAATAAACTTTGTAAAAAAGTTCTGAATAACCAAAAAAGCACACAAACAGATTGATTTCTCTGTTTACATGCTTTTATTTTTCTATCTATATGATTTATAAAACCACATTGGTGGACGTACTTATCTATTGCAGATAGACGACTTTTTTTGATAAATACTCAATGTGGGGAACTTGATTGTATGTGATATACTTCATGGCGACTTTGACCTCCAACAAACCGCCATTTGGAAGTAAGATACAATATTTTAACAGCATAAATAGCACTACCATATAACGGTTTTTTTTATTGGCGTTTAGTAGTGCTTTTTATTAAATATGAACCTATAAACTATATAACATGTTTTTCTATACCTGTTTCTAATTCAATAGGAACAGTAAAATGTATAGAGGTGGTCTACTATGCGTAAAAAAGAAGATAAATATGATTTTAGAGCCTTTGGTTTAGCCATTAAAGAAGCTCGATTGAAACGAGGTTTAACTCGTGAACAAGTGGGAGCATTGATTGAAATTGACCCACGTTACTTAACTAATATTGAAAATAAGGGGCAACACCCCAGCATACAAGTTCTTTATGACCTTGTATCGTTACTTCATGTTTCCGTTGATGAATTTTTCTTACCTGCTAATAACTTGGTAAAAAGCACCCGACGATTACAGATAGAGAAATACATGGATAGCTTTACAGACAAAGAACTATCCTTAATGGAATCTTTAGCCAGCGGTATCAACGAAGCAAGAAACATCGAAGACTAATTAAAAGAATCCATACATAACGGAAAGAGCCGATAAAATGAGATTGTATTAATCTCATTTTATCGGCTCTGCGTCTTTGCGTCTGGCTCTGTAATCACAGTTACTTTGAACTGCTTTATTTCAATTAAATTTTCTTGTCTGCATTTCGGACAATAGAGGGGGAATTTTTTTAATTCAGTATCTTCCCTTATCTTTAATCGTGTTTTATTTCCACATACAGGACACAATATCCACTTGTAGTTTATAATAACTATCTCCTGCTTTACACTTTAATTCAAATCTTTATTAAAGAATATTTCATCTTATTTAACAAGAAACCATATTTATATAACAACATAAAATACACTAAGTTATTTTATTGAACATATATCGTACTTTATCTATCCTACTATTTGGACGACGGGGCTGGCAAACAGGTTCACCGGTAGTAACATGGTACCCTTTTAACTCTGTTAAACAAACACTACGTCCATTTGTAAAGAAAGTTAAATCACTACGATATTCTTGAATACATCGAGCAGGGATTTCTCCACTAAGAATGACCTCATTATTTTTCAATTGAGTGTCTACGATGTTCGCACAATATTTAGGAGCATCGTTGTATGCTCGTGAAAGATATTCCTGTGGCGCATAAATTTTAAAACTAAGATATGGCTCTAACAATTCTGTTCCAGCTTTTTTTAAGACTTGTTCCAATACAATAGGAGCAAGCATTCGAAAATCTGCTGGGGTACTAACAGGGCTATAGTATAAGCCATACTTAAAACAGATTTTACAGTCCGTCACATTCCAACCATATAATCCTTGTTCGCAACCATAGCGTATCCCTTCCATAACTGCATTTTGAAATGATTGATTTAAGTATCCAAGAGAAACCGAGCTCTCATACTGCATTCCACTTCCCAACGGAAGCGGTGATACAGATAAACCAATGGAAGCCCAGAAAGGATTTGGCGGCACTTCGATGTGAATGGTATATTCTGCATTTTTTAACGGTCTCTCCATATAAATGACTGTAGGCTCTTTTAGTTCTATCTCCACATGATACTTTTCTTGCAACAGTGCACTAATCACTTCCATTTGTACTTTCCCTAAGAAAGAAAGTATAATTTCATGTGTCGTAGAATCCACGTAATATCGTAGAAGCGGATCACTATCTGAGATTTCCAAAAGGGCATCAAGCAACATTTCTCTCTGTTCAGGTTTACTCGGTTCAACAGTTGTTTGTAGTAGAGGGTGCGGATTTTCAATCTTTTTTCTCTGTGGCAATAGTTTTGTATCTCCAAGAACACTATTTAACTTCAAAAACTCATTTTGCAAAATAACAATTTCTCCAGAATAAGCTCTATCAATCTTACATAATTCACCATTTATTGAAGTATACATTTCTGTAACTTTTATTTTTTCTTTTTCTGATACTCTAACCGAATCTCGTAAATGTAGTACTCCACTATAAAGGCGTATATATGCAAGACGTTGTCTTTTTTTTGTATATTCAATTTTGAAAACATTTCCGCAAAGTTCAGACGGACCTCGATGTGTTGATGAATAAAATTTATTAGTAATAACTTCTATAAGGTTATCAATCCCTATATTACTTTTTGCACTTCCATGATAAAGAGGGAACAGAGAACAATTCTGAAATCTTATGCTTTCCTCTTGTTCGAGTTCCAATGCTTCTAATGATTTACCGGACATATATTTCTCTAAAAGGTCATCGTTTCCCTCTATTACCGTATCCCATTGTTCAGATTCGGTAAAGTTCGTCACACACATATTAGGATACAGTTCTACCTTCTGTTTGATTACAATTTCGGCAGAAAGTTTCTCTTTAATATCCTGATAAACCGTTGATAAATCAATTCCATTTTGGTCAATCTTATTGATAAAAAAGATTGTGGGAATCCCCATTTTCCTAAGTGCATGAAATAATATACGAGTTTGTGCTTGTACGCCATCTTTTGCAGAAATCAGTAGAATTGCCCCATCTAAAACTGATAATGAACGATATACTTCTGCTAAGAAATCCATATGTCCTGGCGTGTCTATGATGTTCACCTTCGTATTTTCCCACTGAAAAGAGGTTATTCCTGTCTGAATTGTAATTCCTCTCTGACGTTCTAAAAGCGTATTATCCGTCCTCGTTGTACCTTTGTCCACGCTTCCTAATTCTGTAATCGCTCCACTGTTATATAATAAGCTTTCTGTTAAGGTAGTTTTTCCTGCATCAACATGAGCTAAAACTCCAATATTAATAATTTTCATGTGATTTTCCTCCATTCAAAAACCCAAAAGGGCATAAAAATCCCAGTGATAAATACTTTTATCACTGGGATTTTTATGCATAACCATAGGTATACAAAGCATACAGATATTCTCTGGATACTTTAGAATCACATGATAAAGGTATTCTTAAACTGGGTACAAAAAACTAAGCCCTCCTAAAAAAGGACATCCAATTATTTGTTCCCACTATCAAATTGACAGTTTATTTAAGAATACCTTGCCGCATATTTATTAACTCCTTTTAAATAGATACTTAAATAATAGCACGTAAGAGCATATTTGTAAAGGAATCTCCAATTTTTTATCAAAGAGAGTACGTGATTACAAAATAGCTGTAATAATGTACCAATATTTGTTATTCTATAATCTTCCAATTACTCCCGTTCTTTTCAAGTACCAAATCAAATTGAGATACCTGCGTTGCTTTGGTCTGCTGGTCGATATACTCCACTGTCAGCGATACCGTGACTTGATTATCCTTACGATTGTGAATAGGATTTACCAGTTCTTGAAAGATGTACTCTTTTCCGATTGGTTTTAATATCCCGTCATTCACATAGTAGGAAAGTTCACTGGCTGTCGCTGTAGGATAGAGCTTGAAGAACGTCGTTAAAAACTCATTGATTTCATTGGTTGTAATGGAATCAACCGTCCCCTCACTTTCAATGGCTTTTGGTTTATAACTTGATTTCTTAGGTATGTTGGTAATGGTCGGATTCTTAACCAGTACCATATTTCCAGAACCATCTACATAGACACTCACTATATAAGCAGAGTGGACGGTCTTTGTATTTTCTCCCTCTGTAATGAGCTGGTCTACACTGTAGGTTACATTAAACTCATTGTCGCCAGTTGGCTCTACCGTCCATATCTGAAATCCTCTTACAGAAGACGATACAGGAATATCTTTGCGTACTGTATCAACATTGAGAGCTTGAAGTTCATCTGTCAGATAGCCTTTTAGACTTTCCATTCGATTATCAATGGACTTATCGGATTGCTCCCATGAATAGTAGACTTTCGCAAAGTTCTCTACAAAATTTTCTACATGATGAGTATCAACGTATTCCTTTTCTATGATAGTTGTTTCGTGAATAGTATGAGTATCTATAGCTGTAAAGTGCTTGAATATCGCAAAGCTGAAACTAAGCCCTAAAAGTACCCACAAGGCAATCACAACCTTTTTATGAGGATTGACCTTATAGTAGACACGAGGTTTCTTTTCCTTTGGTATCTGTTTTTCTTTATTCTGATTTTTTCTAAATTTCATCATTAAATCTTCCTTTCTCATTGTTTGATTCGTCCTGCTCCCACTAAATGCTGTTGCCAGTAGGGGCTTGTTAAGTCGGCATAACCGATTGGGTCGCCTGCATGAAACATACGGTTATTGCCAAGGTATATCCCAACATGAGTAATATAAGAGCCAGCGTTATAGGTAGAATGAAAGAAAACCAAATCGCCAGCTTGTGCTTCCGATAGTGGGATATGCTGGGTCACATCATATTGCTGTTGTGCGGTTCGTGGTAAGTTAATTCCAGCTTTTCCATACGTCCATTGTGTCAGTCCGCTACAATCAAAAGAAGTAGTCGGGGAAGCTCCACCGTAAACGTATCGCCAGCCCTCATATTTCAGTGCTTCGTCCATGATGGCTTGTACCGTATCATCATCAAACTCTGTTGTGACAAGATACTGCGTTACCAGTTGCACATAAAACATATTGCCATAGTTGTATCGCCAGCCCCCATTGATAGGTATGGCTATGGGATTGGGGTAAGACACTTTTTCGCCACCTGAATACTCTTTTGAGAAACTTTGAGCCAGTTCAAAGGTATATTTATTTCCACGATTAGCCACATACCCTAAGAAACCACCACCATAATTGTAGGACTGGATAACCGATTCTAAATCTACACTGAGCCTTTCGCTACTGGCTAATAATTCACTGAAATACTTCACACCTTGCTTAATGGATTCTTCTGTACTCAATGAATTAGGTGGAAGACCGAGGGATTCCGAGGACTGCATAACATCTTCCGCAGTACCGCCCGATTCCACCTGTATAATCGCAAGAAGTATGTTGACATATTCTTCAACGCCATATTCTTTGGCATATTTTTCTACCATAGGCTTATGAGCCAGCACTTCTGCGGAAACATTCACACCTCCATAATGAATATTGGAAATTCCGCTGTCCTGTTCATCTGAAAATAAAATGGCAACAAACAGAAGCAGTGAGAAGACCATCAAGAATAATCCAGAACCACCAATCACTAAAGTTTTCAACTTCATGGTTTCTTACCGACTTTCTTAATGGTGGCGGTTTTGATTGGTGGTCTACTTCTTGTATTTTGTAGTGGTACTCTTTGAACAGTAGACGGACGTTCTTTTGTGATTGGACGTTGTGAAGTTCTATCTGCTGTAGTGGTTGAAGTTGCTGGCTTTTGAACGGTTTTTTCTTGAACGGTATTGCCTTGGCGTTCCACTTTTGGACTTGAAAAATCGGACTTAACTGCTGGACGCTCTTGTTTGGCTTGTTGAGATTCCTTATATGAAGTCTGAATATTAGACTGTTTTGAGGTCTGTTCATCATGATATTGTTCTTGTCTTGTAGTCGGTCTTTCATGAACAGAAGAAGCAGGCTGTTTTTTCTGTTTGACCTGTTCCATTTCAGAGCGACGCTTCGCAATGGTTTTTCGCCTTTGTTCCTGCTGTTCCTTGCGTCCACTGGCTCTGTCCGCTTTGGTTTGAGAAATACTACTGGTTAAATCACGGACATTCTCTTTTACTTTGGATTTTCCTTGATATACTGCATATCTTGCATTGGTCGGCAAATCTTTAACCTGTTCTTTCAAACCACTAGCAGTGTCTACCATTCTGTCTTTGGTATCAGCTACTGTACCGATGGTTTGACCGATACGTTTTCCAAGTGTTGATTTTTCCTTTCCGTCTGGTCGGGAGTGATCTGCTTGTGTCCTTGCAGAACTCCCCGAACCCGACTGTCCTTTTTTACCTGTAACAATGGCAGACCCAGCCCCTAGAGTAGTCATGGAACGTCCAAGTTTCCGCTGTAGACGGTGCATGTGAGCGTGCATAAGCATACGAGGTTTTCTCATCACACGACTTCCCACACTTTGAGAATCGTTACTCTGTAGAGAAAACATACTCATTAAATCGCCCAGCTTGAAGTAGATTCCTGCAAAGGTCACAATCTGTAGAAAAGCAATCAAAAAGAACGGATAACCAGCCGATAAGGTATAGAGCATGGTTGAAATACTAAATGCTGTCGTAATAATCAATGTGATTCCAGCTCGTGTCAAAATGGTATTAAAGAGCTTTGTTATGGCTCGTTTTGACATACCATCAAATGATGGAATCATGCTTAAAATAAAGCTCACAGGCAGAAACATAGCATAGATGATAAAAAGTACCTGCGAGAAAATCATGATTCCTGTTAATAGGAATACAAATATGGAAATCCCAATATTGAAGACAAATAGGAAGAAGACTGTACCTAAACGGTTAATGGTCTTTGTAATGGTTAGATTGGTATTGCTTCTGTCTTCAATTTCTTCCGCAACAATTTTTTCTCTGTCTTCGCCATTGTTGGAATCTGGGCTGGTGGAGAGCAGGCTTTCCACACGGTCAATACCGATACTTTCAATGTCTGAACTGTTGTATTGAAGCAGTAGCCACGGTTGCTGAACCTGTATGGAAAACAGGCTATCTCTGATTAAGTCCACGCTGTCCTTGCCTTGACTATCGGAATGGGGCATGACAATCTTCGTGCCAAGTGATAAACTGGCATTACTGATGTCTGATGAAAAGTCATTGATTTTTTTAATGTAGTCGGGAGCGTAGGCAATAAAGGAAGCCGATAGGATAAACACCAGCACAAAATTCATAATGGCATGAATTGCCTTTGTGGTTTCTCTCTTTATCAGTCCCGTATAGGCAACATAAACCCCAAGAACCAAAATCAAGAGTAAGAGGAATCCAACATAGAAACCCTCTGTTGAAAATCCGTTTGCACTCACACCAGCTAAGGTCTGCATATTCTTACCAATGGAATCTGCTGTAGCGGAAATGAAGTCTAAGGAATAGGCTTCCTGTACTAAGTAACCTGTCGCATTGGAAACATACAAACTGATTGTCCAAATAAAATTGGTAATGGCATATAGTCCATACATGACCTGTTTTCCAATCCCGTCCGACCAGTTCCACGGAAGCCAGCCCCAGCTATTATCCACATAAAAATCCAGTTGATAGTTTTCAAGTGGGTATCGGCTGTATTCATTTGCCACATTGACCGTATCATCTACCAAGCCCGCAGCTTGAACCACCGTTCCCAGCATGGCTAAAAGAAAAATGGCAATCACAAGTGTGAAAGCCACTGTCATTGCCACTTTACCTAGACGTTTCAGCGTCCAGTTTGATTTTATTCTGTTTACTATTGATGGTTTCACATTTACACCTCTTTTCGCACAGGTGGTCTGGTATCAAAGGCATGGAGCAGTTCTTCAAATACAGGGTGGAACTGTATCACACCGACACGACCATATAAATCACTGATAAGGCATTGCCCGTTTTCCAAATCACGCAATCGCTTCTGATTGTTTTCGTCCTCTGGGTCTACACCAAAAAAGGCTAAGGTCTTTTTAATCTCGTTAAGGTCAGTGGAACGAAATGCAAATTTTAAGCCGAGGTTATTTTTCAGTTTTTCATCTAAGAGGTCGTCTGTATTTTGGGTCACGAAATATACCCCAGCGTTCATAGCACGACCAGCCCGAACCAGCTTCATAGATAGTGTTTTTCCTTGTGCTACCTGTAAAAAGCTCCATGCTTCGTCTAAATCTACAATCTTGAAAATGCTTCGGTCTGTATGGATAAAGTCTAAAGCAAAGGTACTAATGACAATCAGCATAGCAACGGATAAAAGCTCCATAGTGGTATATTCCTCAAAGGAAGTTTCCTTGTCGGGAAGTACCAAGTCCGCAACCTGTATAATGTTCAGTTGTTTTTCTAAGCTGATAGACTGCTCCACATAACCATTACTGAATAATAAATGTGCAAAGTCATAGTCTGTAAAACTTTCGATATGGTCGGCTATACTGGTACTTAGTGGCGTATTCTCAACCCGTAATTCCTCAATCACTTTCATCAACCCTCGTACTTCACTATTGGTTACTGCACGAATGGCTTTTCTAAGGATTGGGAAGCGTTCCCCATCACGAGAGGAAATCCCCGTAAGGAATGTCAGAATATCAATAGCCAGTGATTCAGAATCTTTGGGATTTTTCATAATCACATAAGGGTCAAGTAAGCCTTTGTTTTTCTCATCAGAAGTCAGAGTGACGATATTGATTTCATGGGAAATCTCTGGCAAGGTTTCTTTCCATCTGCCACGTTCTGCTTTTGGGTCTACAATCACTGCTTGTGCCCCATAAAGCACCGCATAATAGACGATAAGGTTATTCGCAAAGGATTTACCACCACCCAGCGAACCAACAAAAGCCGACGCTAACGCATTGGTTACTGAACCCTTAACCCCTTGACTGGCAAGAGCAGGTTTCAGATAGACATTGCGTCCAGTATCTAAGCTGTAGCCAACATAAATCCCCTCATTTTCCCCCAGCATTTGAGTAGCACCAAAACCTAAACCAGCGAGGAAATCAGAGGTCACGTATTGAATATAATCATTCATATAACGCTTGCTGGCAGGTAAAAATTCTTCATGTAAGCCGAGCATATCCCCAAATGGTCGTACCAGTTTTACGCTTAAATCGTCATAAAAATCTTTCACTTCATTACAACGACGTTTGAGTTCGTCAAGATCATTTGCTGATACCCTTACCACATAAGACAGCTTGTACATAGATTCCTTGCTTTGGTCTAAATTGGTTTCCAGCTCATTCACACTTTCCAGAGCTTCCGCCACATTGGAGCTGGTTTCATTATCACTTTGCCAAGCGTGGTTATCCAAGTCTTTCAGTTCTTTCTTTTTATTGCGGACAGTAGATAGGGCTTTACGATTCGCTACAATTTCCACATTCATTGACGTATCAATCGGGAATGTAAATTGCTGTTGCTGGTAGTAGAAGATTTCAGAGGACGGGAAGTCCAGTTCTCCGACAATGCTGTTAATGGTAAAGTAAGCTACATAGACGGTTTCATCTTCCTGCTGGATTTTCAAATATCGCTGTTTTTCTTCCACCAAACAGCGAGTAGGCTTAATCAAGTCATAGTATTTAATCAGCGTTTCATTATCCAGCTTTTTCTTTGATAGATGGTACTCATACTCTTCATAGGCAGTGCCTGTCTGTCCGTAAAGGTGTTCAATCAGATAGCCGAAGTCGTCCTTATCTAACCTGCGGATTTTGAAACGACGAGAGATTTTATTTTCTAAGAGCTTTTCCATCTTCTGAAAACGCAGGATTTCATCATTACTCATACTAACAAAATCGCCCATCAGCTTATGGTTCACATCATAGACAAAATCAGACAAAGCATTTTTTGCTTCAACGGTAAGACTTTTCATAGAAAACTCCTGATCGTTGAGAAGCAACTTAAAGCCGATAAAGAAACGGTAGTTCACTTGATTTTCGCCAATCATGGATATTAAAGCGTCTGTCTGTTGGTCGATTTTGTCATAGGCAACCGCTTTGAGCTTGCCAGTGACTTCATTTTTGGAACGCTCTTGTGCAGAACGTATGCTGGATTCTGTACTGATTTGTAAAGCATGAATTTTGCCATCACGATTTTGTGCGATAAGCTGTCTGAAAGAATCATGCACTTGTATTTTCTGTTCTGGACTTAGAAATGAGTAATTGTAAGGAACAAGCTCATAGTAAGCATAACATTCCCCGTCTTTATTCCAGACGAGATTGTTTTCAATGTATTTAATTGGATATGCCATAAAATTCACTCCTAACTGCTGTAATGGCTTCTTGTGGCTGGTTTCTGCCAAGCGTTACTTTTTTTCCTGCATAGGTCAGCTTTGGTCGCAGTGCATAAGCAATGACAGACTTCAAAAATCCATAAGGCTTTTTACCATCAAAAGTTTTTGTAGACATAAACCATGTGAAAGCCACAGGAATCCCAAAGTATTTGAGAAATGCTCCCTCTATCATGGAAAGAGGGGGCAAGTTGCCAAGTATCATCACTGCAAAGAGTGACACGACAAACCATGTCATTTGCGTAAAGGTTATGGGAAACGGAAGTCTAAAATCATTGATAGAATACAGTACCTTTTCCACAGACCAGATACTGGTATAGCTTCGTATTTTCTTCATGTAATCAATCCTTTCATAAAAAATAGGGGTAGCTGATTGAGCCACCCCGTAAAATAGAAAATCTGCCAGTAGTAATGTACCGACAGATTTAATAGACGATTTCAAAAATCCCATGATTGGTTGAGATAAACGTTCCTGAAAGGTCTAAATCCCGACCATAGGCTTGATAATCAATATAGTTTTGAAGACTAGCTGGTACTTCGCCTAAAGCACCCGTTTCTTCAATGTAGTAGCGTGCCACGTCATACATATCATCACAATCGGAATGAATGATAATATCCTCTTGATGTTCGCTTAGTTCTTCAATGCTTGAAAAATGAGTGAGCAGAGCAGATAGCTCCGATTGTAATTCTTCGGGTAATTCCGATACCATTTCCCATAGTCGATTGAGTTCGCCAATGGAAGTGTATTCGTCAACCGTAAAGGGTAACTCGTAGTCATGAATGGCGTATTCCTCATATTCATCATTCAAGCCGATTTTCTCTTTGACTTCCTCAAAGTCAATGGGAAAGGTAAACCACGCACCGACCAATTCGCCCTCATTGTATTTGCCTAAATTCGCAATATAGACTTGCATATCGTCCATATATTCACGTCCTTTCTTTGTAGAGATTCAAAAATCCCTACCGCACTTCGTTTGGTGTACCATTCCTTTGCGGAACATAAGAAAACCACTTATATTCCACAAAAGAACGGTTTTATTTAAGCACCAATAATGCGATTGAATAGCTCTAGTAAAATGTCTTTTACTCCAGCAGCGTTGAAGACTAAGCCAACCGCAATAATCGCAATAATTAAAAAGCCAATCAGTTTGCTAAACTCACGCTTGAAGCCAAGATACAAGCCAATCACAACGATTGCTAAAAGCACCAGTGATTGAGCGTTTGATAGAAACCAGTTATAAAGGTTTTGTCCAAAATTCATAAAAATGTTCTCCTCTCTATATTCAATGAATTTGTATTTGAGTTATTTTTTTGTTGTTATCACGTCCTGTTCTTTTACTGACTGTTGCTTCAAAATCTGCTTGTGTCGGTCTGTCAGTTTCGCATGGTCGAGAATGTCTTTTACAACCTGCGTCTGGTTGATTTCATCAAGTTTAATCGCAACCTTTAAGGTCGGGGCAACTTGATGAGATAGCCAGTTCAGCGTCCTTTGGAAGGAGTAAGGCTCTGGTTTTGTGGTTAGTTTTAATCGTTCACGATTGTTCCCAATAAACCAAGCCCATTCTTCATTCAGTTTCCAATCAGAACGAGGTTTGGAATCGTCTTTATCTACAAAACGGATATACCGATTGATAATTTTAAAGGCGGTATGCTCTGGATTGTCATAGACGAGTAAATCACGGACTGCATAATAGGCACGCTCATTTTTCAATCGAATCTCAAAACGGTTTTTTACTTCTGCGTCTTCAATGGGAATATCATTTTTCTTGTACTGCTCGTAGTCCTTTTCATAGATACAGAAATAAACTTCACTTTGTAATGAACCGATATAGAGGGTGTTTCCCATACATTCCTTTTCCTCTTTGCGTACCAGTTCGCCACTGCGATAGCTTTTAAAACTGCGGAAGACGGAGATACATTCTTCCTGTTGGCACTTTTCAGTGAGTACAGGGATATTCAAAATCCCTGTCTTATCGTTAATGGCAAGGTCAAGGCGTTTCATCACACCGCCAGCCACCAAAACGTCCATAAAGAACTCATACCAGCTTCTTTGTTGTGCCAGAAGATAGCTTTCAAATTGTCTGCACCCACGACCTTTCAATTCCACCAGAACTCCTTTGTCCAGTTCATGGGAGCAAAGGACGAATATGTCGCCTAAAGCATAATGCTCTGAATAAGAATAGAAACCATAGTCCTCATGAAGAAAATAGGACAGTTTCAGTTGTAAGATGTTTTCGACCACCTGCTGTACGTCTGTTGTCGGAAAGCGAATCCTTACATAATCAAACAGCATTTCAAGGGGAGCGTCGGGATTGAAGCGTTCCAGAGCTTCCCAAAGGGACTGCTGTAAATCCTCTGATGGCTTGACTTTTCCTGTTTCAATATCGCTTAGATACTGCCTTGTAATACCAGTCGCAACAGCTAAACGGTTTTGAGATAGTCCATAAGCCAAGCGTTTTTCTTTTAAATGCTGTAACCAAGTTTGTTCATTCAGTAAAAATCCCTCCAATCAAAAAGGCGTATGTCAACTTTTAAAGCCCATTTGACATACGCTGAAATTTTGTAAATCCCTTGTAACCAAAGGATTTTCTAATGTTTTTTTGACTGTTTCCTGTCGATTTGTACCCCCCTGTTAGATACGGGGGGTTAAGTGCTGGCGTGGCTATTGCCACACCAGCCAGCAAGATCAGTCCACACCTGCGACTTCCGCTTCGCACGTCGCCTGCGTGGACTGTCTGCTGTTGGATAACTTTTTAATTTCCTCCAAGAAATCATATCCTTTTGGTACAAGGGGAGTATAAAACTCTGATATGACACTTGTTCCTACATCAACATAGCCACGACCTTTGATTCGCTTTAAGAAGAAATCCTTTTGTACGTCACTGCCAAACATCATGCCATAGCCCATTTCAGACATACGACCTAAAGCCACTCTGAAATTAAACTGATCACGGATTCCGTCGCCTAAATATTTTGCGTCTGGACGTTGACAAGCCAGTATTAGAAAGAAGCCAGCTTGACGACCTAACATGACAATCTGTTTCAGCTTATTCATAACTGCGGTGTTTTCTTTTGTTCCCAGCATTTCCATGAAAGCGACGTATTCATCAAAGATTAAGAAGTGTGCCGGGAGACCTAAGTAAGCATAATTTTTGCCAGTCTTATAGTTCTTCATCTGCTTCATTTCCTCACTACGTTTCATCATTTCTTCATAGAATGTTTCAATGCAAGAAAGCAAGTCTTCTTTTCTATAGTAGACATTTGCCATCACAGAACCTAAGTCCGCAAGGTCAGCATTTTTCGGGTCAAGAATATACAGTTTTGAATCTGTATGAAGCAAGGCTTCAATCAGTGTCAGTATAAAGTAAGTTTTACCGCCACCTGTACCACCAGCAATCAACATATGAGGGAGCTTATCATATTCCCACCATACGTTTTTCATTAAGCGAAGTTTACCATCTTTAGCTTCTACTTCATCAATAGAAATACGACTGGCTATGGTGTCATAGAGCAAAGTATATTCCACATAGGAATCCTTTAACTCTTTATCCGTCAGCTCACAGTACAAGCCACTCTCTAATTTCTTTTCCAAGTGTAAGAGTTGGTCTTGATATTTTCCCAGCGTGATTTCCACCCGTATCTGTATCAAGCCATTTTTAAGTCGATAATACATTTTAGGGAAGTAGGTTATCTTTTCCTTTGTACGACCAGCACTATCTTTAAAGAAACCCTCTGTTTTGACCTGTTCAGATTCATACCACTTGTTTTCAAGTATCATCTTTGCCAGTTTTTGACGGTGGTAAAGTTGTTTAACCGTATCATAGCGAACCCGTTTGAATACAAACGCTACCAGCAAGCAGATAAGAATTGCGACACTGAAACTGATAATTAAATAGGGAATGTCAATCTTATCTGCTTGTGATAGGTTAAAATCCTGCCAGTTGATCTGCTGGATTGTCTTCACATGAAACAGTCCGACAACCAGCAGGAAAACAGGCAGGAGTGACGCTATCGTAAAATGAAAGACTAAATCTTTACCAGATGGGCGAATCCTTTTACCACGCTGTTTCATGCGAAAAAGTCTCCTTTCTACCTAGCGACTATTTGTCTTGTGTCGGTTCTTTCTTTGCTTGTGGTTGAGCTTTGAATGAACTAGAATCCTTTGTCAGCACAATATCGTCTGCCTTGATATACCAGTCAACATCTGCTCCTTGATAGGTGGCAGTAGCAACGGTGTCCGCAATGGGATTGATAAGTTCCACCCGTGCGTTATAATCAAACTCTTTCAAAGGCACGCTGGCAGGAATACTTACTTGAATCATGCGTCCTTGTCCTTTGGATTTTAAGTCATAGGTACGTTCCTTGATTTCATCTGAAACCGACCCGTCTTCATTTTGGATTCTCACTTCACGACGTAGAGCAGAGAATTTCAATTCTCCAAAAGTCGTGTCTTTATCTAATACAATGCCATTTGCTAATCTCATCATTTTTCCTCTCTTTCTTTATTCTTTTATCATGTCGTCAGCATGTAAAAGGTAATTTGTAAAACCACGAGTGCCGATTTTGTAGCCCTCTGCGGTAATACGTGGATTGACTAACTTCACACGTTCCTCAAAGCCGAAATGTTTTTCGCCAGCTTCAGCAGGAAGCACCACCACAATATCATCTGCTCTTTGAACATCAGAATAGAGATTATAGCTTCTTGATAAGACAGTTAGCCGTCCGTTGATTCTTCGCTGAACGACTTTATCCTCGCCAGCAAATTCTAAATTGCCGAATGTTTTTTCCATGTTGGGAATCACAAATTTAAGTTCCATATTTTTACCTATCCTTTCTTTTTTATTGGCTGAATGAATGTTTGATGGTCTTAAAGAGTGGGGAACGACCTTTTGATTCTTGATTTTTTGTTTTCATAAGTTCACTTCCTTTCAAAATCGGGTAAAAAAATAGACACCTCATTTTTTGAAGTGTCTACCTATTAAATATTCAAATTTTATTGGAAGTATCTTTATATCTTCACTTTTCAAGGATAAATCGTCGTATCAAAGCTCATTCATAAGTAGTAAATTAGTAGTAAATTGAGTGGTTTTGACCTTGATAAAGTGTGATAAGTCCAGTTTTTATGCGGATAACTAGATTTTTATGCTATTTTTTATTTAAAAAAAGGAGATAAAGTTAAAATATCTGGAGAAAATGGAACTGGAAAAACAACTTTAATTAAAATTTTAAGTAACATTTATACCGATTATAATGGAAATATTAGTATTAACAACACAGAGTTAAATAATGCGAAGGATATCAACATAAATTATTTTTGTCAAAACTCTTATGTTTTTCCAACTACTGTGAAAGAGAATATTTTCCTAGGGAAGAAAAAAATAGATACTGTATTCACAGATAATAAGTTACTAATGAAAACAAATGTGAATGATCTATCTGGTGGGGAAAAACACAAAATAACTTTAGATAGGGCGCTAATAGGAAACTCAAATATATTTATATTTGACGAACCACTCAATCACTTGGATAGCGAATCAACCGAAAAATTTCTGAAAGTTTTTGATGAAATTGAAGGAATAGTTATTTTTGTCGACCATAAAAATATAATTAAAAACTACAATAAAGAAATAATTTTATCTCACTAAAAAATCTGCCTGTTTCAAGGCAGATTTTAGTTTTAATATGCGTTATTGTAAATTGTTTCGATGTCTGATGTTGACAAATCAGAGTAGCTTGTTTTATATGCAGGTGTGTTTTCAGCCATTTCTTTGATTTTGTCTTTTGGAATGTCAAGTTCACGAAGTGTAGTTGGAGCTCCGATTTCTTTGAAGAAGTTTTGTAGTGCAACGATTGATTCTAGTGCTAATTTTTCATCTGGTTTTCCTTCTGGATCTATATTCCACACGTTTATTGCAAAGCTTCTGAATTTTTCCAGATGATTTTTGTAGACAAATTTCAAATAATTTGGATGAACTACTGCAAGTCCCATTCCGTGAGTTACATCAAAATATGCGGATAATGTGTGTTCCAATTTGTGGCTTAGCCAATCTGAGCTTTTGCCAGTGGCAGTAAGTCCGTTGATTGCAAGTGTACTTACCCACATTAGATTGCTTCTAGCTTGGTAATCTTCAGGATTTTTGAGAGCTACTCTGATACTGTCGATTACAGTTTTCATCAAGCTTTCTGATATATTATCTGTTGTGTTTTCGTAATCTGGTTCTGAAAAATATTCTTCCATTATGTGGCTGAACATATCGCAAGTTCCACTGATTAATTGATATTTTGGAAGTGAATATGTGTATGTTGGGTCGATTATTGAAAATACTGGATACAATAATCTGTGCCCGTAGCCGTATTTTTTCTTTCTTTCTATATTGGAAATTACACAACTACCGTCCATTTCACTACCAGTTCCAGCCATTGTAATTACTGTTCCCAGTTTGATAGCGTCTGTTGGTTTGTTTTTTTCTTCGAAGAAATAATCCCAGAAATCTTCATCAGTTTTTGCACCCATTGCGATTGCTTTTGAGCAGTCCAATGTAGATCCGCCGCCGACAGCTAGAATAAAATCAATGTCATTTTCCTTGCAGATTTTGATTCCTTCATAAACTTTGTCAGTTCTTGGGTTTGGAGTGATTCCAGAAAGTTCGAAAACTTCTTTGCCTTTCAAATTTTTCATAACATCATCGTAGACGCCATTTTTCTTGATGCTTCCTCCACCATAAGTTACTAAAATTTTATTGTAATCCTTTAATTCATCGGCTAGATTTGTAACTTGACCTTTACCGAAATGTACTCTTACTGGATTGTAAAATGTAAAATTGTTCATAATGCCCCCTTGTTTTATTTCAAATTTACTCATATAAATATATATCCGTTAATTGCGTATTTAAAACAAAAGCAGCGTAAAGTTACGCCGCTTAATTCATTTCTTGTATTTTTTTGTAAATCATATTTTTGATTTCTGATGAATCGAAAATTGTAGTGTCAACTTTTTTGATGTTTTGTAAATTATCGGGAATAGGCGATTTTATAAAGGAGTTTAGTTTTTCCAATGCCATATTTATATCCAAATCTTCATTGTATCCAAATGATTTCAAAAGCTTATCTGTAGATGAATATGGAGAAGTTGTAGCCATAATTATTGAAGGCGTGTAATCATAAGAATCGATGACATATTTGTCGTAAGCAAGAGAAGCCATTGCAGTTTGAGGGGATAATGGATACTGACATTCCAAAAATAATCTCAAAATTTTCTGACTAACCTCATCACTTGTCAAGCTGTACGTTTCAATACAACTCAATTTTTGTAGTTCTTCAGGATATAAAGTGAATTTATTTTTTTCTCTAAAATCTGTGTAAATCTCTCTTATTCTATCTTGATTATTTATCAAATGATGTAACAATCTTTCAATATTCGCCAAGACCAATCTTTCAAATGATGTGGATTCTTCACCGAAAACTTCGTCATAGACAAATTCTCCCGTATCCAAGAATTTTTTGAAAGACAATGGACTTTTTGTTGCACAAATTATTTTATTAATAGGAAGTCCCATTCTTTTTGCATAGAAACAAGCCATTATATTGCCGAAATTTTCCGTAGGAATACTTACGTTGATTCTTTTTCCAGCTTCTATCTCTCCGTATTTTACCATTGTCACATAACTGTAAAAATAATAAATAACTTGAGTGAGAACTCTGATTATATTCAAAGAATTGCACGTAGAAATCACCGATTCTTTTTGTGCAATCAAATCTTTTATATCAGAATCATTTATCAAACTATCCACCAATTTTTTACATTTATAAAAATCACCATCTACGCCAATTGCACAGACATTATCGGAAAGTGTGGATAATAATTTTGATTTTTCGATATCTGAGATATTATTTGGGTAAAACACGAAAACTTTTGTGTTCATCTTTTTGAAATTCTCAATCGTAGACACAGAGATATCAGTGGAAGCTGTGAACAGATATAAGTTTTTCACATCTTCATTATTATTCAAATTAATATCTATAAATTTAGAGATAATACTCAATGACAAGTCCCTATAAGACAGACTTTTGTTGTTGAAAAGTTCAACGTAACATCTATCATTTGTTTTTCTCAAAAAAACATTAGGCTCATCTCCATCGTAAGCGTTATTTACAATGCTTGATATTGAATCTTCGTCAATATCAGTTAAAAAATGCTTCAAAATATATATAGCAAGTTCGTTATATGTCATATCTCTAAGCACATCAATATCGTACAAATTATCTAAATTCAAAGGAACGTAAATATCATCATTTATACAATTGAAGATTACTTCTTGAGAATCGATAGTTATTGAATTATCCCTAGTGCTAATAAATTTCATATTTCCTCCTAATATTATTCTAATTATATCATTTTATGAGATTTAAGTTAATCTTTTTAAATTTCGATAAAATTTGAGTAAAAAATGCCGAAAATATAACGAGAAGCTTATAACTATTGTTTATTTGTTTTTGAAGAGTATAATAATAGTAAAGCGTTTTCTAATTAATAGAATTGATTGTAGCTTTGGGTAAGAATTATAAAATTGAAGGAGAGAGGGAATTATGATAAAAGTAATTCTTAAAAAGAACATCAAGTTTATGGCAGTATCTTTGATTATGAGTTTAATTATGGTTGTGGCGACGCTGTCCGTACCGTTTTTAAGTAACAAGATCTTCAGAGATATTACCAACATTCAAAGAAGTGATTTGTACTTATTGTTTGGGATAATGGTGTTAAATTATTTTATTCAAATAGGGCTGATTTTGTTAAAAGAAAAAGTAGCGGTGAATGTGAATTCAGAAAACTTAGATAATTTTATGCAGGATTTATTTCATGTGAAATACGACACTATGATTAATTTGGGAAACAATTCACTGATTACGAAGATTTCTAAGTTGACTAATTCTATTTACAGTTTTTTGATTGACGATGTAAACACAATGGTTAGTTCGATTTTGATAATTATTGGAGCTTTGATTTTTGTTTCTATTCAAAATATTTATTATGGTTTGATTTTATTAGCGATAATACCATTTACATTTTTCGGATTTAAATTAATCAATAAAAAACTATCTGAAAAATGCGTATCACTATCTGCAATTACTTCCAAAAACTACCAAGATTTTAATAATATTTACAGTAATCCAGATTTTTTGAAACAATACTCCAAGTTTGATGGTTTTGATAATCTTATCAACAAGAAAATCGTGGAAATTTTTGAAGCACACAAAAGCGTTAATCAATTCGCAGGTGCAGCAAGTAGTAGTATTAGAATGTTTAACGAGCTTGTGCAAAACGCTTTGTTGATATGGATAAGTTATAATGTTACGATTGGAAATGCTAAGTTATACTCAATTGTGGTGTTTACTTTGGTAATCAATGTATTCTTCGACTCATTGTATTCATTAAATGGAGTAAATATCGACTTAACGAATTTGAAGGTGGATTCTGGATTTTATAAGGAAAATATTTTAGATAATTTGGAAAACAAAAATGGCGTTGCAATTGAAAATACAATAAGCAAAGTTAAATTTGAAAATCCAGTTGTGAATATTTTGGATACTGAGTTCAAATTTGAAATTAATGAAGAATTTTATCCTTCAGATATCGTATACATAGACGCAAAAAGTGGCGCTGGTAAAAGTACACTTCTACGCTCGTTGTTGAATATTAGAGATGTTGATGGAATATCTATTAACGAAAAGTCAGTCAATTCATTATCTTTGGATGAATTAAGAGAAAAAGTCGCATACGTTCCACAAAATCCACTTATCATTCCTGCAAGTCTGAGGGAAAATATTTTGGTGGATACAGTCAAAGACAAATCTATCGATGAAAAAATATTGTCAATGGATGTTTTGAAGCCTGTATTGAAGAATAAAAACCTGGATTCGGAAATTTTGGCAAATGGAGAAAACTTGTCTGGAGGAGAAAAACAAAGAGTATCCATCGTTAGAAGTCTTATGAGAGATGCTGATGTTTATATTTTTGACGAAATAACTAGCAACTTGGATTCAGAATCACAGGAAGATTTCTTCTCGAATTTTATTAAAGATATCGACAATAAAATCGTGTTCATTATTAGCCACGATAAAAAAGTACAAAAATATTGCAACAAAACAATGCATGTAAAATAAAAACGAGCTGATTCAAATTTAGCTCGTTTTTAATATGTGATTCTGTCTAATATTTTATTGATTTTCGGATCAAGTGGTGTTGTATTAGAAGCTGCTGTAAGAACTGCTTACAATATGTTAACTGGTGATGACCTTAAACAATTAGAGTTCGAAGAACTTAAAGAAATGAGAGGCATCAAAGAATCCAGAATAGAAATTTTAGGAAAAGAAGTTAAAGTTGCTGTTGCAAGTGGACTCGCAAATGCTAGAAGGCTTTTGGAAAGCATCAGAGATGGAAAAGCTCACTACGATATTATAGAAATCATGGCGTGCCCTGGTGGATGTATCGGTGGAGCTGGACAACCACTTCTTAGAGGGAATGTTTCGAAATTAGAAAAGAGAATGAATGCTATTCATAAAGAAGACAGGGACAAACCAATCAGAAGATCATACGAAAATAAATCTATCAAAAAGATTTACAATGAGTATTTGGATGCTCCTGGTTCAGAAAAAGCACATCATTTGCTTCACACTGAATATTCTTCAAGAGCAAAATATTAATTGAATAATTTTTGAAAAAGTTCTTTGGCGATTGCCGAGGAACTTTTTTATTAAAACCAATTATCAAACTAAAAAAATTATAGTATTATATATAGATGGAGTTGGTGAATAATTGAAAAAAATTTGTAATATATTTTTGGGATTGATTTTGGCCCTGATTTTTATAATAAATTTAAAATGGGGAAATAATGACCATTTGGTAAGCTATGATGGAATTGAACTTGATTATGTAAAAGCTACTGTAGTAGATATTGTAGATGAAACGCTGGATTATCCTTATAATTCAAAACCTGTAGGAATACAAAACATCAAAGCGAAAATTAGAAAAACTGGAGAAATTGTGGATGTGGAGAACAAACTAGAAGCATCGCATAGTGTTTTAGTAAAAAAGAACGACAAGGTGATTCTGGCGAAAAGTAGAAATCCTCATCACAATTCTGAAACTTTTTACAGGATGTATAATTACGATAGAAGTTTTAGTACAATCTTATGGATAGGGATATTTATAATTTTCATAGCACTTGTTGCAGGAAGTAGAGGAATAAAAAGCACGATTGCTCTTGTGATTAGTATATACATAATTTTGTTTTTTGATATTTCGCTTATCATGAATGGATTTAATAATATTGTGATTACAATTTTAACTGTGATTTTGTGCACAATATATTCCACTTTGATTTTATATGGTTATTCTAAAATGAGTTTAATCAATATGATTTCTGTTTCGGTATCATTTGTATTTGTGAGTATTTTGGTTAAGCTAATGAGTATCGGACTTAATATTTCGGGGTATAATCTGGAAAATGTCGGGGAATTGATACTTGTGATAGGAAAGGTATGGAAATTAAATATCGAAAATTTACTGTTTTCCACTGTTGCTATTTCAGCTTTGGGAGCGTCAATGGATGTAAGTGTATCGATAGCTTCTGCATTAAGAGAAATTCAGTCGTTAAATAAAGATGTATCGAGTAAAAAATTATTTAAAAGTGGGATGAGTATTGGTCGAGATATTATTGGAACAATGGTCAACACATTAGTATTTGCATTTATTGGATCATCACTTGTGAGCATAATGATTTTTATATTGCACGGAACAAATACTTTTAATAGAGTTGTGAGTTCTGATTTTTTTGCGGTGGAAATTACGAAAGCGTTAATTGGAATAAGCGTTGTGATTATAATGGTTCCAGTGACTTCTTTTATTGCATCGAAAATATACAATGAGAATAGTTTTTATAAGCATATCAAATGATATGCTTTTTTTAATGTTTTTTTAACAAATTTTTACATTTTATTAACTTTGAAAAACATAAATTTAATATTTTAATCGTACAATGTATTTGGTGATGAAATATTGAAGAAAATTGTTAATGTAATTTTAATCTTGCTATTGATTGGAATTTTCTTTTTGAATAGAAAGCTAGATGTAAATGAAAGCTTGATTAGTTACAAGGGTGTGGAATATCTGAGGGCGAAGGTTGTGGAAGTTGTGGATGAATCGCTAGATTATCCGGACAATTCTAAACCTGTCGGCGTTCAGAAGATTAAAGCTAAGATTTTAAAAACTGGAAAAGTTGTGGAGTTGGATAACGAACTTGTGAACACACACAGCATTAAAGTTCACAAAGGAAGTAATGTTATTCTAATTCAAAATCAAAATTCAGGTTCAACTGATGATTATTACTATTCCGTGTACAACTACGATAGAAGTATAAGAATTTTTGTGATTATAGCATTATTTGTAATATTTTTGGCTGTGATTGCTGGGATAAAAGGCTTCAAAAGTGCGATAGCTTTATTTGTAAGTATTTATATAATTTTATTTTTTGATGTGGCGCTTTTGATGAATGGATACAATAATATTTTGGTTACGATTATAACGGTAATTTTGTGTGCAGTCTATTCTCTAGTGGTGTTGTATGGATACAGTAAAATGACTTTGGTAAATATGATATCGATAGGAACTTCATTTTTGATAGCGGCAATTATGGTCAAAATCATTGGAAAAGTTTTGTATGTTTCTGGACACAATATGGAAAATGTAGAAACTTTGATTTTGGTAGGAAAAACATGGGGACTTAGGATTGAGAACTTATTATTCTCTGCAGTTTCCATAGCATCTCTTGGTGCTTCAATGGATGTTAGTGTGTCGATTTCATCTTCTTTGAAAGAAATTAAATCATTAAATACAGATTTGGATAGCAGGAAGCTTTTTCAAAGCGGAATGAATATAGGTAAAGATATTATTGGAACAATGGTAAACACTTTGGTGTTTGCATTTATAGGGTCTTCTCTAGTGACGATTATGGTTTTGATATCGCATGGAGTAAGTTTTAATCAGCTTGTAAATTCTGATTTCTTTTCAGTAGAAATCACAAAAGGGCTGATAGGTACGGTCGTTGTGATTATAATGGTGCCAGTGACATCATTATTCTCATCAATTATATATAATCTTAAGGGGGAAAATTAATGAACAAAACGGCAAAAGCGTTATTAGCACTGGGTATGGTATTTTCTATAGCTACAACAGCTACATACACAACTACATTTGCTGAAACTAATGTAAAAAATGATGTTAGCACAACAGCAACACAAACTCAAGAAGAATCTCAAATAAGATTTCCAATCTTGACTATAGGTAAAGACCAAAGTGAAAGAAACTTCACTTGGTACAGCAAGAGCAAAGAACAAGGTTATTTGGAAATAGTAGAAGCAAATGATCAAAAAGATTTTTCAAATGCAACGAAAATCAAAGCTGTAACTTCTGACAAGAACACAACATTTGATATCAATGACAAATCAAACGCAAAAGTAAAAATCGAAAAAGATAAGAAAGATCAAGCTTTAAAAGATTTGTATGAACTTAAAGATATGTCAAACTCTCAAGTAAATATCAAAAACTTGAAACCAAACACTAAATACATGTACAGAGTTTACAATGGTAATGGCAAAAAATCTCAAGTATTCGAATTTACAACTCAACCAAAAGGAGGCTTTACATTTGTATTAGCAGGGGACCCTCAAATTGGTGCCGGTAAATTCTACGCAGACAGAGACAAATGGGAAAAAGCATTGGGAACTATCAAAAAACAAGTTCCACAAATGAGTTTCTTGTACAGTTTGGGAGACCAAGTCAACGAATATACATCTAAATCAGAATTAGAATACAGTGGATATATTGAAAGAGAAAACGCAAAAGGAATTACATTTGCAACGTTAATTGGTAACCACGATTCACAAGCAAATTCTTATTCACAACACTTTGCACTTCCTAACCTTCAAGCTGAAGGAAAAACAGAAGCAGGTTCCAACTATTATTTCGTGTACAATAATACGTTATTCATTCAATTAAATTCTAACAACATGAATACTGCTGAACACAAAGCTACAATTGAAAAAGCAATTGAAATGACAAAAAATCAAAACATCAAATGGAAAGTAGTTGGTTTCCACCACGCTATTTATTCTGCAGCGACTCATGCGAATGACGACGATATCATCAAGAGAAGAGCGGAATATCCAGCATTGATGAAACAATACGGTATTGATTTAATAGTATCTGGTCACGACCACGTTTACACAAGAAGTAGAATGATGAATGGCGGAGTAGCTATTGAAAGCGAAAGAAACTTTACTGACAAATCAAAAGAAGAAGGTAAAGTTCCATCAAAATATGTAAACCCAAAAGGACAATTATATTTAACTGCAAACTCTGCATCAGGTTCAAAACACTATGATTTAGTAGAATTCAAAGACTACATGGCAGTTAGAGACCAACATTACAAACCAAACTTCACAGAAGTTAAAGTGACTGACAAATCAATTGTAGCCACAACATATGAAACAGATTCATTAAAAGTTGTTGATCAAGTTGAGATCGAAAAATCAACTGCGAACACTACAAATGAAAATGTTCAAAGAATTTCTGGAGAAAACAGAGTACAAACAGCTATCGAAGTTTCTAAGAAAATGTTCAAAGAAGGAACTAACAAAGTCGTATTAGCTAACCAAGATAATTATTCTGACGTTTTGACGGCTGCTCCATTTGCAAAAGCAAACAACGCATCCTTGTTGTATGTATCTTCTAACTCAATTAGTAAAGAAGTAATGAGTGAAATTGCTAGATTAAAAGCAAAAGAAATCACTATTATCGGTGGAGAAAAATCTGTAGATGAAGGATTGAAAAAAGAATTAGAAAAGAGAAATTTCAAAGTTGACAGACTTTCTGGAGCTGACAGATACAAAACAAGTGCACAAATCGCAGCTAAACTTATCGACGATAAGACAACAACATTAGAAATCGCAAGTGGTGAAAATTATGCCGATGCATTATCACTTAACAACGCAGCAGAAAAAGACAAAGCTCCAATACTTTTAGTAAGAGTTAACGCTATCGACAAATCAGTTGAAGATGTTATCAAATCATCAAAAGCATCATTAATAAATATAGCTGGTCGTGAAAAATCAGTATCTGAAAGCACAAAAGCCAACATCAAAAAAATCTCCAATGCTACAGTTAACAGAATTGGCGGAGCTGACAGATACGAAACAAGTATTCTTCTTGCAAAATATTCTGGAGCAAAAGAAGTTGTCGTAGTAGCAAGTGGAGAAAACTTTGCAGATGCATTAGTTGCAGCACCATTCTCAGCAAAACAAAAAGGCGCAATCCTTCTTACTAACAAAGACAAATTAGGACAAAACGCAGAACAATTCATCAAAGATACTAAATTCAACAAATCTTATGTAATTGGTGGAGAAAAATCAGTATCTGAAGATGTAATTACTCAATTAACAAGTATCATAAAGTAATCCCATAAACTTCTAAATTTTAGGTATCCTCTCAATTTATATTGAGGGGATATTTTTGTTATGAATTTTAAAAATCAGGGTATAAATAAACCAAATAAAGGGGGAGTATGTATGAAAAGATTACATAAATTTTTAAAATTTTCGGTTGTTTTATTATTTGCGATAATTTTTCTAGCATCTTGTAGTAAAAATAATGCTGAAAAAGAAGAAATAAAACTAACTGAAGAACAACAAAAATGGGTTGGAAATTACTTTGAAGAAGCTTTTAAAGGAATAAAATCAGGAAAAGATAGAAAGCTTACAGATGACGAGGTAAATCAAATTAAAAAAGTTTTTGTGGAGAAAAGGCCTGGATCAGAATTTGATGAAATTAAAAACATAACTTCGAATTTCTTCAAGGCAGGAAGTTACAACGATCCAAAAGAAATAGATTTGGATGGTTTTATCAAATATTTTCCATCGAAAAATTATGAAGAAAATTCAGATGAGCATAAAGCTATAATAGAAAAATTGAAAAAACTAGATAGTTTTTCAGAATTTGAATTTTCAAGCAAAAATATGCCACTTGTAGAAATCGACAAGAATCTTGTAGATGCTACGTTGGAAAAATACGCAGGAATTGTTTCAGACGATGTTAAAAACAAAGAAAAATGCTTGTATTTGAAAGAAAACAACGCTTATTATACATTTGTAAGCGATGTTGCGATAGGCACTTTTTATCCAAATGAAGGAGAAATTAAGGGAAATGATTTGGTATTAAAAAACAACTATGCGACTCTTACACTTGAAAATAAGGACGGAAATTACTTTATAAAATCATATATTGAGAAATAATTTACACGAAATGACTCCAAAAATTGGAGTCATTTTGTGTATTTGTAAAATATTTCAAAATAATATATACTATCTAATGATATAATTAAAAAATATGGAGGGATTATGAAAAACAAATTTTTAAAGATGTTAAGTCTTTCTTTAATGTTAATTTTTGCGTTGACTGCTTGTCAATCAAAAGATAATTCAAAAGAAACAACATCAAAAGAATCTACAAAAACTGAAGAAAAAGTAGACGACGCTAAAAAGTTTGAAGGTAAAACTTTGAACGTTGTTGCTACAAGCGACAAATACGTAAAATTATTTGACAAGTTCACTGAAAAAACAGGAGCTAAGGTTGAATTCTTATCTATGTCAAGTGGTGAAGTTTTATCGAGAGCTAAGGCTGAAGGTAAAGCAATGGCTGATGTATGGTTTGGAGGCGGAATCGACGCTTTCATGAAAGCTAAATCAGACGATATGTTAGAAAAATATGAATCTGAAGCTTTGAAACAAATTCCAGACGATTACAAAGACAAAGATGGTTATTGGTTATCAAAAGGAATCACAGTTGTTGGTTTCTTAGCAAACAACGAAGTATTAAAATCTAAAAACTTAGAAGTTCCAAAAACTTGGGATGAATTAGCAGATCCAAAATACAAAGGCGAAGTAATCATGAGCGATCCTTCAATCTCTGGTACAAACTACGCAGCAGTTAAAGGATTATTGGACAAATACGGCGAAGAAAAAGGTTGGGATTATTTATCTAAATTAAATGATAATATTAGCTTCTACGGCAAAAGAGGAAAAGATCCTCAAGAAAAAACAGCAGCTGGAGAATTTGGAATTGGTATTATTCCAGTTGACAAATCAGCGTTTGATACAGCAAAAGATAACAACTTAACTGTTGTTTATCCTGAAGATGGTATTCCATGGGTTCCAGAAGGAGTAGCTATTTTCAAAAATTCACCTAACACTGAAGTTGCAAAAGCATTCATCGATTTCATGTTAGAAGATGAATCTTTACAAATGTTAGCAGAAATAGACGGAAAAGATTCTAACCAAATGGTTAAAGATGGAATCAAAGGTCTTGATTTAGGGTTGAAAAAAGAAAACTTAATCAAACAAGATTTGTCTACTTTTGGTGAAAAGAGAGAAGCTATTTTAAATAAATTCTCAGAATTTGTAAAAAATAAGTAATTTAATAGGGAGAAATCTATCAGGTTTCTCCCATTTTACTAGCACCTTAACGGGTGCTTGTTTTAAATGGAGTAAATTATGAAAATATTAGATAAATTTATTAAATACATAATTTTCCTACTCATATTCGTTTTTATTGGACTTCCATTTTTGTATGTATTTAAAGAAGCATTCACTGCAGATGGAGGCAATTCAATAGATTTTATATTAAATGTATTTAAAGAGAACAAAAATCTGTTTGTGAATTCAATTACTGTTGGTTTTATTGTATCGGTTTTAACGACTGTTTTTTCTGCAATAATTGGATTGTATTGCTTTTTGAGTGGTAAAATCCATCAAAAAATCATCAGTGCAATTTTATTGGTGACGATGATTACGCCTCCTTTTGTAACAAGTTTGTCTTACATAAATTTATTCGGTAGAAGAGGGTTCATCACGTACAATTTGTTGAAATTAAACACCAATCCTTATGGAATGACGGGAATTATATTAATGGAAACTTTGGGATTTTTGTCGTTGAGTTGTTTAATGGTTATATCTTATCTTAATAATTTGGATACAGCTTCTATCAATTCAGCAATTGATTTGGGGGCGAATACGAACCATGTAGTAATCGATATTTTAATTCCACAATTAAAAAATACATTGATTTCTGTGTTTTTTCTCACATTTATTCGTTCGATTGCGGATTTTGGAACTCCTGCAATTATAGGTGGTAAGTTTAACGTTCTGGCAAGTGAAGGATACATGTCGGTCATTAGCAAAGGAGATATTAAAACTGCGGCAGTTATCAATATAATGATTTTGATTCCTTCTGTTATTATGTTTATCATTTATTCGAAGTCTATGAGAAAAAGCAATATCAATTCTAATTCTTCACAAAGTGCAATTATTGACAAAAAATCTGCTGTATTTTATTTCTTGTGTGTTATTAGTGTGTTTTTGTTGAGTTGGCTTGTGATTCAATATGCGTCAATTATTTTGTCAGCATTTACGAAAATGAAAAACAACGAACTTATATTTACTTTGGAAAACTTCAGAAATTCCAAATCTTACATTACAAACACAATTACAAGAAGTATTGTGTACTCTTTGATTAGTGCGTTCTTTGGAAGTATGATAGGGCTTTTGATGGCATACTATTCTATAATTAAGAAGAGTAAGGTGATTAAAGTTGCAGATTATATTTCAAATTTGCCATATATTTTGCCAGGAACTTTCTTTGGGTTGGGATATTTATTGGCATTCAATCACAAACCATTGCTTTTAGTAGGAACGAGTGCAATTGTGGTTTTGAATGTTTTATTCAAACAAATGCCGTTTTCAACAAAAGTTATGAACAGTCACGTATTATCAATCAGTGAAGATGAAATTAATTCTGCACAGGATTTGGGTGCAAATTTTATTTATGTTTTTAAAGATATTGTGCTTCCTCTTACCAAAAAAGGATTTACAGTGACATTTATCAACGCATTCACAGCTACTATGACTACAATAGGTTCTATTATTTTCTTGGTTTATCCAGGTCAAAAAGTTTTAACGCTTGTGATGTTTGATGTTATAAACAGTGGCAATTACAATATAGGTTCAGTGATTGCGTTAATAATAATTTTGATATGTCTTGTTGTAAACGGTGGATATTATTTGTTAACAAAAATAGGAGATAAAAAATGATTTTGAGTGTTAAAAACCTTACTAAAATTTACGAAGATAAAACAGTAGTCGATAATGTGGAATTTGATTTGGAAAAAGGGAAAATGTTGTGTATTTTGGGGCCTTCAGGTTGTGGCAAAAGCACGATACTAAACATGATAGGTGGCTTTGTGAAGCCAAATTCCGGACAAATTATTTTGGATGGAGAAGATATCACTCGTTTGACAGCAGAAAAAAGAGATATAACAACTGTATTTCAATCTTATGGGCTTTTTTACCACATGAATGTGTTCAAAAATGTCGCTTATGGTTTGAAATTCAAAAACATGGACAAATCTAGTATTGAGAAAAAGGTCAACGAAATGATAGATTTGGTAGGCCTAAAAGGTCATGAGAAAAAAATGATTGATGAATTATCTGGCGGTCAAAGACAAAGAGTTGCCCTTGCGAGGTCATTGGTTTTGAGTCCGAAACTTTTATTATTGGACGAGCCTTTGAGTAACTTGGACCAAAAATTGAGAGTTAGCATGAGACTTCTTATAAAAAATATCCAAAAAAATTTGGGAACTTCGATGATTTTTGTAACTCATGATCAAAATGAAGCTTTTGAATTGGCTGACGATATTATTTTGATGAATAAAGGTAAAATTGAACAACATTCCTATCCTTTGGATATCTACAGAAATCCGAAAAATAATTTCGTGTTGAATTTTATCGGTGATAAAAATATTTTTGAAGGATATTACGTTAGACCAGAAGATGTAAAAATTTCAGACCAAGGAGAAGATGGTATTATCAAGGATATTGTGTTCCAAGGCTCAAGCGTAAAAGTTGAGATACAATTAGATGACAAAACTATCGATTCTTATATGCTCAACAATGATTTTAAAAATGAAATTGGAGATAAAGTAAAAGTTATATATTCTAAAAGAAAATTACCGACAAATTAGAGTAAAACGCTTGAAATTTGGGTAAAATATAGTATAGGGAAAAATAAAGGAGGCAACATGGGTAGAAAAAAAGTTTCTGAATATCCTTATACTATTCAAGAATTGAAAGAGATTACGATTCGCCAATTACAAGAAAGAGGCGTTGAGATAGAAGAAATTGCAAAAATAGTGTTCACTTTACAAGAAAAATACTATCCTAATTTGACAATGGAGTTATGCATTGAAAATGTGGAGAAAGTTTTGGAAAAAAGAGAAGTGCTACAATGCGTTTTAACTGGAATTGCAATTGATAAAGCTTGTGATAAGAAACTGTTTGATGATCCAATTCAAAAAATTATTGAATCTGATGAGAGCCTTTATGGAATTGACGAAGTGTTGGCTTTGTCGATTATAAACGTTTATGGGTCAATAGGTTTCACTAATTTTGGGTATTTGGATAAGGAAAAAATCGGAATTATCAAAGAGTTAGATGTGGAGAAAACTGATTGTGTTAACACATTTTTGGATGATATAGTGGCTGCGATTGCAGCGGCTGCGGCAAGTAGACTATCTCATTCGAGATTTAAATAGGAGATTTTATGTATACGATAGATAACATAAACAAAAAAAGAAGATTCAAAAAAATTGACTTGGATTGTAGCCTTGAAATAGAAGAAGGTTACATATATTTGTTTACAGGTCACGACAAAAATATTGATGAATTGTTTGATATTTTAGGATCTTTTACAACTAAATACAATGGGGAGTTTTTGTATGGTTTCGAAGACAAAGAAAATGTACTTAAGACTCCAAAACTAACAAATGAAGTAGAATTTTCAACATTTTTACAAGATTACAACTCATCAATGAAAGTGAAAAAGTATCTTAAATTAAAAAAGAAGTTGAATCCTTATTTCGATGAACAATTTGTAGATTCTGTACTCAAAGGTTTTGCAATTGACGAGTTTGCAAGGTTAGAAGATTTGAAGGAAGATTACTGCAATATTGTGTTGATGACGGCTGCTTTGGCTACAAACAAAAAGATAGTAATTCTTAAAAACTTTGAAATAGCCGATAGGAAGCTTTCATTGGAATTTATTGACATTATGAAAAAACGACAAGAATTAATCAGAAATACGGTTTTGATTTCATCGCCAATAGTAGAGGAAGTGTTCTTCGATTATTTGATTTTAATGCAAGATGGTAGAATTAAATTCAAAGACTCCAAGCACAATATACTGACAAATGCTAAGGTGATTCGTGGACCAAAAGAAATCATATCGGCGATGAATTACAAGAGAATATTGACTAGAACTTCTGATGGACTCGAAGATGAAATAAAAATGTTTGATAGCATCAACGAAGATGAACGCCTTTTACTTGAAAATAACGGATGTGTAGTAAAACAATTACCGTTAGACGAACTAATTACAATGATTGAGGAGGGAAATTATGAAAAGACTGTTAAGACAGAAGCTATCGGCTAGTATATCTTATTTATTTTACACTCTTCTCGTGTCTGTTGTAATATTGGCTATAATAGGAGGACTTTCTTATTTTAAAATTTGGAAATTCGATTTTAGCAAATTACCATTGTTCACTTACGTTGTGCCAATGTTTTTGTTAAACACCTTCTACTTTTTATTAATAGCAAGTAAGGATTATTTTCAAGATTTTGGAATAAATATCGAATCATCATACCACAGAAAACAAATCAAAAAAGCTACAATATTTGAAAGAATTTTCAATGTGGCATTAGTTTTTGGTGTGATAATTGGAATAATTTATTTGACAAGGATAATGTCGGGATTATTGCATGCTAGACAGATAGAAACATATTACGACAAGATTGGAATCTACACAAAAGGATCTTTATTATCATATATGCCTATAGTTTTTGTGATTTCATCATTGTGTAGCTTAGCATTCACGTCCTTAATATTTTTAGCTTACAAATTTGGAGCTGTGAAAATATTTATTTTATTTACAGCTATTGTAGTCGCTGTAAATGTATTTTTCTCAAAATATTTGATATCAGCATTCAAATTATTTAGTGGACTTAACATGTATATCTATTTGGGAGTTGGAGTAATAGCACTTATATTGTCTGTATTATTTACTAACTTCATCAAAAGCTTAAATGTAAAATAAAGGAGATGGCTCGGATTTATCCGAGCTTTTTATATGAGAGATATTTACAAATCAAAATTAGGAAATATTCTTATCGAAAGTGACGGAAAAAATATAACAAAATGTGAATTTACAGATTTTTTTGTAGAACAGGGGAATGATGAAATAATTGAAAAATGTAAGAATTATTTAGACGATTATTTTTCGGGTAAAATTACAGGGCAATTTGACGATATATTAATCGATAAATCAGATTACACAACTAAGATATTGAAGTTAGTGTGTGAAATTCCGTATGGAATGATTGCAACATATACCGACATCAAAGAAAAATACGAAGAAATCTACAGCACTAAAACATCAGCAAGAGCAGTTGGAAGAGCTGTTGGCTCAAACGATTTGATGATTTTAGTACCTTGCCACAGAGTGATTGGAAAAACAATGCTCTTACTGGATATAAATTTGGAATAGAAAAGAAAAAGTATTTATTAGATTTGGAACAAAATAACAAACCTTTTGTAAATATTTGAGCAATGTTTACGAAATTGCAACAAATGTTTTTAAGCGATTTTTAAGATATTTGTCGTGATATAATTAAGAAAAGCAGGAGGAAATTATGAGGTTAGATATTTTTAAATCGAAACTTAAAAACTTAAAGAAAACAATAAAGCTATATCCAATGGTATTACTTGCCATATTTATTGCTACGATATTTGCAATTATGGGGATATGGTATATCGAAATCGGTGCATTAAATAGCACTTTAACAGCGGATTTACTTATTTCTTTGCTTTATTTTGCGATGAGCTACATGATTGTAAAGCTGATAATCACTGACAAAAACATAGAAATCACCAAGGGCAAAAAAGCTTTGGTATATACAATTGTTTCAGTGATTATGGGATTAGTGTGCTATTTCCTAATAATAAAGGTAGATAAGTCCTTCGTACTTAGAAATCAAATCACTCAGATTGGATTATTTGTTACGCTTTTTGTTGGAATGTTTGTAGCAGGACACTTTAATGTGAGAGTTGACTATGCTGATTACGCAGTTAAAATAGTTTTATCAATAATAGAATCGTTGATTTATTGCGTGACGATTTTTATAGGAATTGTTGCCATTTTGTTCACGACAAAGGAACTGTTCAAACTACAATTTAATCTTAGCAATGTCATAGTATCATGTGCAGCGGTAATTTTTCTATTGCTAAATGCATCTATAATTTTATCAAAATTCCCGTTGAAATATAGTGACGAAAATCTAAAAATCAAATGGCTTTTGCCTTTTAAGTTTTTATTTACGAGAATTATTGCTCCGATATTTTTGATATACGGTTTTATTTTACTTCTATATATAATAAAGGTAGTAGTTTTAAAGACGATACCTAACAATATCATCACAAATCTTATTTTGTGGTATGGATTGCTTTCAGTAGTGGTCTTGTTCATATTAAAAACTGTAGAAGACAAATTCATAAATGTTTACAATAAAATTCAACCTATAATATTATTGATACTTTCTGTTATGATGTTTTACTCAATAGGAATCAGAATATCATATTATGGAGTTACGGAAGAAAGATATCTTGTGGTAGTTGGCGGAATATTCATTGTTATATCAATGATTTACTATTTATTCTTCAACAAGAAGACATACATCACGATACCGACGACGTTTTTGATATTGGCATTGATTTCTTCGGTGGGACCTCTTTCTGCATATAATATCAGTAGAATAGACCAAAAAGCCAAATTAGAAAAAATGCTAGTTGAAGAAAATCTGCTTGTAGATGGCAAAATAAAACCTCAAAGCAATGTAAATCCAGCTAAAATAAAGGAAATAAAAGACAAACTTGACTATTTTGTAGTCAAACATAGCGCAAAAGAACTTCCTTATTTGGGTGATAAATTTACAACTTCACAAGAGGATATGAATCGTGTATTTGGATTCAGAGGAAACGAATTTGAGTCACTATACGGACAAATCAGATCCTTTGTCAATGATAGGTTAGAAATTAATACGACAAACTACGACCGTTTATTGGAAAATATTCAATTTCAATACGATTCCAACACACAAAATATCGAAAATTTAGGAAATCAAAACGTTACGTTTTCCAAAAAATCAAATATTGTTGTTATAAAATACAAAAATGAAACAATTGGCAAATTCAACATAGAAATATTTAATAACAGATTAGAAGAATTGTGGAATCTACAAGGTCCTGATATTAACACAGAAGATCCTGACAATTTAATAAAAGATGAAGGTGTAATTAACAATCGTAAATACAAGACGATACTTGAAAGAGCGGAATGCATTTATGATAATGGACAAAAAATGACATATTACATCAAATGCTTATACACAAAATAAGTGAATAATATTCTTTACAAAAAATTATCAAGTGTTATAATAAATCTGTATTTTAACAAATTAATTATTGTCGATTGAGGAGAAAAATTATGTATAATTTTAACTGTGATTATCTAGAAGGAGTTCATCCAAATATCATAAAAGCACTTGAAGAAACCAATATGGTTCAACAACAAGGCTATTGCAACGATGAATACACTCATCAAGCAAAAGAACTTATCAGAAAAAAGATTTCTGATCAAGACGTTTATTTCCTACATGGTTCTACAGCTTGTAACAAACTTGTTATCAAAACATCGCTAAGACCTTTTGAAAGTGTTATCGCATGTGATAATGCTCACATTAATACATTAGAAACAGGGGCTATTGAAGATATTGGTCACAAAATAGAAATAGTAGAAGATGAAGATGGATTATTAATTCCAGAAGTAATAGACAAGTTCGTCTCAGAAAGAATGAATGATCCTGCATATTTTCACAAACCAATTCCAAAAATGGTTTACATAACCAATTCATCAGAATCGGGAACAATCTACACTAAACAAAGACTTATGGAAATAAAAAAAGTCTGCGACAAACATGGACTGTATTTATTCATGGATGGTGCAAGACTTGCATATGCATTAGCTGCAAAAAATAATGATTTAACATTAAAAGAAATTTGTGATATTGTCGATGCGACATATGTAGGAGGAACAAAATGCGGGGCTATGTTTGGAGAAGCGTTGATATTAAACAACGATGACTTCAAGCTTCATTTTAAAAACTACATTAAAGGCTCTGGAATGTTGATTGCCAAATCCAGATTTTTGGGAATTCAATTTAGAGAATTATTTACTGATGATTTAATTTTCAAATTAGCTGAAAAAGCAGATGAACAGGCTGACAGAATCAGACGAAGATTAAAAGAACAAAACTATGTGTTAGCTACTCAATCTACTACCAATACAATATTCGTAAACATGGATTATGAAAGATACCACAGATTAAAACACAAATATAATTTTTGCGAAAATTACAAAACAAATGATTACATAAATGTAAGAATTTGTACATCATGGTCTACGGAAGAGCACATGGTAGATGAATTGATAAATGACTTATAAAATTGCGACCTTAAATGGTCGCTTTTTTAATAGAGATTTTTTAAAAATAAAAAAATATTACAAAAAAGTTACAATGATTTACAAAAAACTACTAAATACTTTTGTGGTATAAATTCCTAAAATATCTCATCTTTTATTTGTTTAAATCCGTTTATTAAATTTTTCACACAAAAATAATAAAAATATCGCCAAAAAATGTAAAAATATTTCACTCAGAACGGACATGATAACAAATATCAAATGAGAAATTTATGAAAACAATATTTCAATAAAATAGCGATTATTACGAAAAGTATACAATACTGTAAAGATAAATTAAAACGAAAAAATTTATAAAAAAACAGAACAAGATAATTATATAACAATATAATATTAAAATATTTTGAAAAAACGTTGTTTATGTTATCATTTTCATAAATTCATGTTATAATGAAATTACGAAAAACGTGAAGACTAGAACTTATATATTTTCAAATATGTATTCACGATTAATTCGGATTTTCTCATATGATTAAAATATTTAAGGAGGAATTGTAAATGAGAAACAAGAAAAGGTTTGTTGCCTTGATGTTAGCCGGCCTTATGGTTGCTGGTACAGCATGTGGAAATGGAGGCTCAAAAGGTGGAGAAAAAGGAGAAAACACAGTATATAATACTTTCTTAAGTGCAGACCCTGACTCTATCGATGCTCAAAAAGGTAGCGACAGCTATGGTAATACAGTTGTTAATAACGTATATGAACCACTTATCAGATTGGTTCAAAACGAAGATTTAACATTGAAACCAGAAGCAGCAGCAGCTGAAGAATGGACAGTTTCTGAAGATGCTATGACTTACACATTCAAATTACGTGATGGTTTAAAATGGGAAGATGGTCAACCATTAACAGCAAAAGACTTTGAATATGGTATTAAGAGAACAGCAGATCCTAAGACAGGTTCTGGTTCATCATTCTTATTAGCTGATATCGCTAACTTCCAAGAAGTTAACGAAGGAAAAGCTCCATTAGATAAATTAGGAGTTAAAGCACTTGACGATAAAACATTGGAAATCAAATTAAGTGCCCCAGCACAATATTTCATTAACATCGTACCTTTCAGAGTATGTTTCCCACAAAGAAAAGACATAGTTGAAAAACACGGTGAACAATTTGGTTCTGAAGCTAACACAATCGTAGGTTGCGGACCTTTCAAATTAACTGAATGGACTCACAACTCTAAATTAGTTCTTGAAAAGAACCCAGACTACTGGAACAAAGACAAAGTTAAATTAGAAAAAGTAAACATCAGAGTAATCACTGATACAAACACAATGATGAACGCTTTCCAATCTGGAGAAGTTATGAGTGTAAGTACTAACAAACCAGAATGGACTTCTAAGTTTGATAAGAGAGAAGGCACTAAGACTCAAAAAATTGATATTCCAGCAGTAGATTACTTCGCAGTTAACCACAAAGATAAATTATTTAAGAACAAAAAAGTTAGACAAGCATTCAACATCGCTTTAGACAGAGAAGGCTTCAACGAAACAGTTCTTAAAGGAAAATCAGCTCCAGCTTATTTCTGGGTACCAAAAGCTATTACAATTGAAGATTTGAAATACAGAGATATGGCAGGAAACCCTGTTAAAGAAATGGCTGACAAATTAGGCGATCCAAAAGCTTTATTATCTGAAGGTCTTAAAGAATTAGGAATGGATCCAGATCCATCTAAATTAGAAGTAAGCTTAATTATGACTAACTCACCAGACTTGAAAAAATTCGGTGAATATTTCCAACAAAACTTCCAAAACAAACTTGGTGTTAAGGTTAAATTGGAAATGATGGAATGGGCTATCCTTTCTGGTAAAATCAACAAAGGTAATTACCAAATGGGTTACTTAGCATGGACTGCTGACTACAACCACCCATCAGCAATGATGTCTCTATTCACTTCAAGTGCTAACGCAGTTAGAACTGGATGGAAGAGCGAAGAATACGATAAATTAATCAGAGACGCTGCCAAAGAAAAAGACAAAAACAAACAAGTTGAATTATATAAGAAAGCTGAACAAATCCTAGCTGATGAAACAGTTATTATCCCAATCATTTCTGGTACTACTAACATGTACTATCAAGATTATGTAAAGAATATTAACTTAAACCAATTCTCAACAGCAGGATACAAAGACACTTATTTAGAAAAAAAATAAAAATACCCTCCTTACTGGATGTCCAGTAAAGAGGGTACATATCAAAATGGCAGGCTGTTACAAATAATTTGTAACAGCCTACTAATTGTATATAGGAGGACTCATGTTAAAATATCTTATAAAGAGAATCTTGTATATGGTGCTTACATTATTTGTAATCACAACAGCAACATTCTTCTTGATGCATAATATTCAAGGGGATCCATTGTCTGCTATGGGTAAAACTCTTCCAGAGCAAACAATAAAAAATTATAAAGCTAGATATGGTTTGGATAAACCAGTATCAACACAATATGCAATATTTTTGAAAAATGCATTACATGGAGATTTAGGTGCTTCATACAAATATCCAGGTAGAGAAGTAAAAGCTACAATCGCTCAAACTGCTCCAGTATCTGGAAGAATTGGTGGACAAGCCATGGTAATAGGTATTACTATTGGTATTATTTTTGGTATTCTTGCGGCCTTAAACAGGGGTAAAGTGCCAGATTATATTATCAGTGTATTAGCTATTTTGGGTATTACGATACCTGTATTTATTTTGGGGGCTCTTTTACAATACGCTTTCGCAGTAAAACTAAATTGGTTTCCAACTTCAGGCTACGGAGACGAAATCAAGTATACAATTTTGCCTTCAATAGCATTATGCTTTGGTTCAATAGCTACTTATGCTAGATACATGAGAAGTAATGTATTGGAAGTTTTAAACGAAGACTACATACTAACTGCAAAAGCAAAAGGTGTATCAGGCTTCAATGTAATTAGAAAACACGTATTCAGAAATGCTATACTTCCTATCATCACAATAATAGCACCACAAATCGTTGGTATCTTTACAGGATCTTTCATTATTGAAAGTATGTATTCTATACCAGGATTAGGAAGCTACTTTGTAAACTCTATAACTGCCAGAGATTATCCTATGATTATAGGTACAACAATTTTCTATGCATTCTTGTTCTTAATCTCTCAATTAGTTGTAGATATCTTATACGGAATAGCAGATCCAAGAATTAAAATAGTAGATTAGGGGATTAGTATGGAAAAAATAGATCAAAGCAAATTTCAAAGACTAACAGATGACGATAGAACATCTGAGTTTATAGCAAGACCTGTAGTAACATACTGGTCTGACGCTTGGAGAAGATTTAAAGAAAACAAGGCAGCTTTAGTTGCATTTATTATATTAGTATTTTTAATTGTAATGGTTATCATCGGACCAATGCTAACAGGATACTCTCACGAACAATTAGTTGGAGATATTAACTTATCACCAAGTTCAAAATTCTGGTTCGGTACTGACGAACTTGGAAGAGATATCTTCACAAGAATTTGGAGAGGTGGTAGAATTTCCATCATAATAGGTCTTGCAGGTGCTATTATTGGTACTGTTATAGGTTCTATTTATGGTGCAGCTTCTGCATTCTTTGGTGGAAGAGTTGACACAATAATGATGAGAATTGTAGAGATTTTGATTTCTATTCCTTATCTATTATTAGTAATTATTTTAAGATTAGCATTAAACTCAAATGGTGTAGGTACACTTATCTTAGCCATGACTATCACAGGATGGTGTGGTCTTGCAAGACTTGTAAGAGGTCAAATTCTTTCATTAAAAGAACAAGACTATATCATGGCAGCTCGTGTATTGGGAGTAAGCAACAAAGACATCATTATCAAACACCTTATTCCAAATACTTTGAACGTAATACTTGTATCAATTTCATTTGATATTCCAGGATATATATTTGGTGAAGCTTTCTTAAGTTACTTAGGACTTGGTGTACAACCTCCAGAAACTTCTTGGGGACTTATGTGTTCACAAGCTCAACAAGTATTCCAATTTTATCCTTATCAATTGTTTTTCCCAGCTCTAATGATCGGGTTAACAATGCTTTCATTTACTTTGTTAGGTGATGGTTTGAGAGATGCGCTTGACCCTAACCTTAGACAGTAGGAGGAAAAAACATGAGCAAGAATAAATACAAAGATGTAGATGAACTAAAAAAAGAACAAAACCTTTCAGAAGAAACTTTAGTTGAAGAAACTGTAATTAATGAAAATAATGAAGTGGAAACTACAACTAAATATGTTTCCTCTGAAGTTGTAGAAGATAGAGTTAACGAAGAAAAAAATATGAACGAAAAACAAAATTTATCAGAAGAACTTACAAGAACTGCTAGAGTAGAAAAAGATTACACTAACAGACCAAAAGTAATTGAAGTAGATAACTTAAACGTATCTTTCAATACTTATGCTGGTGAAGTAAAGGCTGTAAGAGGTGTAAGTTTTGACATCTACGATGGAGAAGCTTTGGCTTTAGTAGGTGAATCTGGATGTGGTAAAACAGTAGTAAGTAAATCTATACTTCAAATTTTACCTCAATCAGCAGTTATCAAAGAACCATCTTCAATTAAATATATGAATGAAGAAGTTCTTAACATGGATAAGAAGAGATTAAGAGAATATAAAGGTTCTGATGTATCAATGATTTTCCAAGACCCTATGACTTCTCTTAACCCAACTATGAAAATAGGTAAACAAATTACAGAATCTCTTTTATTGCACACTGATTTATCAAAAGATGAAGCTAAAAAAGAAGCTGTTAAATTGTTAAAGACTGTAAATATTCCTAACGCTGAAGAACGTGTTAAACAATATCCACACGAATTATCAGGTGGTATGAGACAAAGAGTTATGATTGCCATAGCATTGGCATGTAACCCTAATGTTATCTTGGCTGACGAACCAACCACAGCACTTGATGTAACTATTCAAGCACAAATCTTGGATTTGATGAGAGAATTAAGAGATACTAAAAACACTTCTATAGTTCTTGTAACTCACGATTTAGGCGTAGTAGCTGACTTTGCAGACAGAATTCAAGTAATGTATGCCGGTGAAATCATGGAAACTGGTACAGTACAAGAAATATTTAAAGATGCACATCACCCATACACATGGGCATTGTTGATGAGCGTTCCAAGACTTGACTCATCAAAAGATAATGAATTGTATTCATTAGGTGGAACTCCACCAGATTTATTGATGGAAATTCCGGGATGTCCATTTGCAGCGAGATGTGATTATGCAATGCAAATTTGTAGAGAAAAGAAACCACCTGAAACTAGATATTCAGACCATCATGTTTGCAGATGTTGGTTAACACACGAACAAGCACCAAAAGTTGAAAGACCTTATTAGGAGTGAATTATGTCAGAAACTAACGTTATTAAAGATAAAAACATAGATTATTCAAACAGAGAAGTGCTTGTTGATTTAGAAAACTTGGATAAGTTTTTCAAAGTTGGTAAGAACAAGACTTTAAAAGCTGTTGAAAATGTAAATTTAAAAATATATAAAGGGGAAACTTTCGGACTTGTAGGAGAATCTGGATGTGGTAAAACTACATGCGGAAGAACAGTTATTAACTTATACGAACCTACAAACGGTAAAGTTATTTATGAAGGAAAAGATACTTCAAAATTGAGTGGAAAAGAAAAACAATCTTTCAAGAAAAAAGCTCAAATGATTTTCCAAGACCCATACTCATCACTTGATTCTAAGATGACAATTGGTGATATCATTGGAGAAGGTATCAGAGTTCACTTCCCTGAAATGAAAGAAAAAGATATTCAAAACAGAATTACAGAATTATTAAAAACTGTAGGACTTAACGCTGAACACGGAGCAAGATTCCCACACGAATTATCTGGTGGACAAAGACAAAGAATTGGTATTGCCAGAGCTTTAGCTGTTGAACCAGAATTTATCGTATGTGATGAACCTATCTCTGCGCTTGATGTAAGTATTCAAGCACAAGTTGTTAACTTACTTATTGAATTACAAAGAGAAAAGAAATTAACTTATTTATTCATTTCTCACGATTTATCAATGGTAAAACACATTTCAGATAGAATAGGCCTAATGTATTTGGGTAGTATGGTCGAAGTATCTTCTAACACTAAGATTTATAATCAACCACTTCACCCTTACACTAAAGCATTGATTTCTGCAATTCCTATTCCAGATCCAGATGTTTCAAGCGAAGGACGTGTTAAATTACAAGGAGAAATTCCTTCACCAATTAATGCGCCAGAAGGATGTAAGTTCTGTACAAGATGTAATTATGTAATGGAAATCTGTAAAAAAGACAGACCTGTATTACAAGAAGTAGCAGATAAACACTTTGTAGCTTGTCACTTATTCGATAAAGGATTAGACGAAGGTATAAGAGCTATGAAAGAACAAGATACTAAGCTTAGTCGTGCACCTCAATCTGAAGTTCAAGAAAATGTTGAAGAAACAACAGCTGATCAACAAATGGATAAGAGATTAGATGACGAAGCAAAAGCTAGAAATATCGACTCTACAGGAATGACAAAATAAATTATATTCCCCGCCATGTGCGGGGTTTTGTTTTGCCTAAAATTCAAACACAATATCAAATATATGATAAAATAATCATTGGTGTTAAAATAAATTTATAATTACACCATAGTAAATTTGCTATGATATAATAAATTGAGAGGGGAATTATGATTAAGAATATAATATTTGATCTTGATGGTACTATTACTAATTCCTATGAGGGAATTGTAAATGCTGTTAAGTTTAGTTTGGATAAAATAAATTTTAAATACGATGAAAGTAAGCTCATATCTTTTATAGGACCACCTTTGAAAGACAGTTACATGGAGTTGGGATTTAGTGAGACTGAATCCAAAGAAAGAATTGAAGATTTCAGGGATTACTATTTCGAAAAAGGCATGAAAGAAATGGAACTCTACGATGGAATTGTAGAAACTATAGACAAATTTTATGATGATGGATATAAAATTTATTTGGCGACGAGCAAAGTTGAATCGTCGGCTAGAAAAATTCTTTCGGATAATAATTTGTTGAAATATTTTTCGTATACTGCTGGTGCGACTATGGATCAATCTAGAGTTGAAAAAGAAGATGTAATAGCATATTTAATTGATAAAACTGATATAAAACCAGAAGAATCGATTATGGTTGGGGACAGACATCACGATATTGAAGGGGCAAGACTTAACAATATTAAAGCAATCGCTGCAGGATATGGATTTGGAAATGCAGAAGAATACGAAAATGCGGTTTTTGTTGCAGAAAAACCAATTGATGTGTATGAATATGTGATTAATCAAAATGATAGGTGATTTGAATGGTTAATAATATTAAAAATACGGTTATAGAATTTTCAAAACAAAATGAAGAAGTTAGAAGTCTTATAGAAACGGGAAGAAGACTTAATCCTACTTTAAAAAAGGACGAAAACACTGATTATCACTTTGTTTTCGGCGTTAGTGATTTTGAAAAGTTTAAGGATTCACATTTCATTGAAAACTTATTCGGCGATGTGTTGATGTTAGAAAAATCTGACAAATTAACTTATACGAATAAAATTAATCCGCACAACATAAGCTACACAATAGTGCTCAATGATATTTCTAAAATCAGAATATTTTTCATAAAAGAAAACACGATGCAGGCTTATATTAATGAAGATAGTCAATCAGAAATTTTGGTAGACAAAGACCAAGTTTTAGTTGGAAATAGCACGAAATCAGATGTTTGTTTTAGACAATTAAAGCCAACTAAACATGAATTTGAATCACTTGTTAATCAAATGTTCATAAATTCATTGAATGTTGCGAAAGGATTGTACAGAAAAGAAGAAATCTACGCCATTCAAATGTTTTATCATGTTAGAGAAAACGTAGATAAAATGACTGGTTACTACATTGGTAGCAATTACGACTTCAATGTAAATATTGGATACAACTACGAATACATCAAGACTTATCTTCCAAAAGATCATTACGAAAGATATCTGCAAACATATCCACTTCCAGAATTAGAAAATTTGTGGAGTACATTGTTTAAATCATGTGATCTTTTCAGAAAACAAGGACTTCACGTGGCAGAGCTTTTGGGATATGAATATCCTAAGAGAGTTGACCGCGATATAATGCAAAAAATTAGAGATATATGGCAAAGGTCGTACGATTAAAAAAACTGGTTTTTATAAACCAGCTTTTTTTATCCCTTGAATATTTCCAAGCCAAACATATCGCACATATCGTTCAATCCTTGTAGGATTTCTTCACGACTGTAGTTTGATTTTTGAAGTTTTTCATCGGAAAGACCTTTTAATTTTTCGTAAAATCTAGTAGCGATTGTCGCATACATTAGATTATTAGTTTCTAGATTTTCGAACAAAATATTTTCCGCATCGTTTATTCTATCTTCTTCGATTAGATTTTCCAACAATCTTTCAAATTCGAACGAATCTTTTTGGTATTGTTCATTCTCGTTTAATTTTCTACTTGTTTCCATATCAGTAAATAATTTTTGCAAAAATTCACTGACTACGTTGATTTGTTTTAATAGCCAATCGTTTGATTCTATCATGTTATCACTCTTTCTAAATTTCTCTACTTATATTATACTAAATTTCTCAGTTTTGATATACTATTAATAGAATAAGATTATCGGAGAAAATTATGATAGTAAAATTAAAAAGAAATCCTAACGAAAAGGAAGTAAAAAAATTAATAGATTTTTTAAATGAACAGAACGTCAGAGTTGACGAGACTGTTGGCGATAGATACACTATTATTTCATTAATAGGAGATACTTCAAGTATTGATGAGAAATTAATATCGCGTTTTGATATCGTAGACAAGGTTATTAGAATTGAAGAACCTTTCAGCAAGGCGAACAAAAAATACCATCCACAACCTAAAATTGTAGATGTCAATGGTGTAAAAATAGGTGACGGAAATTTCTGCGTGATGGCAGGACCATGCTCTGTTGAGAGTGAGGAACAAATTATAACGATTGCTAAAAGCGTGAAGGAAAACGGAGCTAATATCCTTAGAGGTGGAGCTTTTAAGCCTAGGTCATCACCTTATGCATTTCAAGGATTGGGGAAAAAGGGAATTGATTTGTTAATCCAAGCAAAAAAAGAAACAGGACTTCCAATTATTACTGAGATAATGGATTTGTCAGATTTGGATTATTTCAATGATGTCGATATGTTGCAAGTTGGAGCGAGAAATATGCAAAATTATTCCTTGCTTAAAGAGTTGGGACATTCTGACAAACCAATATTATTAAAAAGAGGTTTGAGTGCGACTTACAAGGAATGGATAATGAGTGCGGAGTACATTATGACTGGTGGCAACGAAAATGTCGTATTGTGTGAAAGGGGAATTCGAACTTTCGAAAGTTACACTAGAAATACTTTGGATATTTCAGCGATTTCTGTTATGAAGGAATTGTCCCAATTGCCAATAATAATGGATCCATCACATGCTAGTGGCAAATACACTTTGATTGAACCACTATCACTTGCATCAACTGCGGCAGGCTGTGATGGACTTATGATTGAAGTCCACAATGATCCTGAAAATGCACTTAGCGATGGACCACAATCTGTCACTTGTGAACGATTCAGAACAATAATGAAAAAAGTAAGGAAATTAAGACAATGTATTCAGTAATAAATGTCGAAAATTACGATCTAATAGTTGGGCTTGATGCGTTGAATCAATCGCGCGACTATTTGAAAAATTTCATAAAATCAAGGGCGATTATTATTACTGATGAAAATGTAGACAAATATCACCACAAAACATTGGATATTTTATTAGACGAGTTGGAGATTGAGCACGAATTTTACGTTATAAAACCAGGTGAATCTTCCAAAAGTTTATCAGAATACGAAAAAATAATGACACACATGAGCATGTCTTATCATAGAAATGATACTGTCATTGCTTTTGGTGGAGGTGTGGTTGGAGATTTGGCTGGGTTTGTCGCTGCGACATTTATGCGCGGGATTGACTTCATTCAAATTCCTACGACTGTTTTGTCGATGGTAGATTCATCAGTGGGATCCAAAACTGGGATTGATTTACCAACTGGAAAAAATTTGATAGGAGCGTTCAAAGATCCAAAGCTTTGCATTATTGATCCACTCTTATTGAAAACTTTAGACGATTACGTGTTTGAAGATGGTTTCGGGGAAATTATCAAATACGCAATTTGTTTTGATGAGGAATTATTCGATATGATAAGTTCCAAAAGATACACTAAACAAAGCAATTTATCGGAAATTGTGGAGATTTGTGTGAGTATAAAAAAAGATATCGTACTAAAAGATAAATTGGAACAAAATTTGAGAAGATTATTAAATTACGGGCATACATTGGGACACGCTGTCGAAAAATTATCAGACTATAGTGTGATGCACGGACATGCTGTAGCTTATGGAATGAAGTGCATTGCCAAAAAATACAGCAAAGATTATGACAGAATATTGGAAGTTTTGAAAATGTATAATTTAGATGGAAATTACGATTATTCTGTGGAAGATGTGTATGAAGTTAGCCTTCGCGATAAAAAAAACACAAAAGATATGATTAGTTTGATAGTTTCCGAAGAAATTGGAGATTGTACGGTTTTGAGTATGAACAAATCGGATTACAAAAAGGTTTTGAGTGATATTTATGAAAATTAAAACGGACAAATTACAAGGAACGGTGGACGCTATATCTTCCAAATCATTTGCACACAGGTTTTTGATTTTGGCAAGTGTAGCAGATACAGATACAACTATTATCATCAATGAATTCTCAAACGATATAATGACAACTATTGATTGCTTGAGAAATTTGGGAGTAGAAATCGAAATAAATGGAAATGAAGTTACAGTTCATCCTTCGTTTTTCCAAAAAGATGTGTCTGATATTAATGTAAATGATTCGGGTTCAACGTTGAGATTTCTGTTACCATTGGTGAGTTTCTTATCTCAAAAGACAAACATCAAATGTAGTGGAAGACTGCAAGATAGACCGATAAAAGAATTGATGGATCAATTGAAATTATCGGGACTTACTTTTAGCAAAGAGAAACTTCCATTTACAGTTGATGGAACTTTTCACAAAATTGATTTCGAATTTCCTGGCGATGTATCCAGCCAATACATCTCTGCGATTATGATGATTGCACCACTTATCGGTGGCTGTGAAATCAAATTGACATCACAACTTGAATCTACTGGATATATCAAAATCACACAAGAATGTTTGAAATTATTTGGAGTGGAGTCTGAGATTTTGCCTGATAAAGTCATAGTAAAACCAGGTGCATTAAAATCACCAGGGCAAATTATCGTAGAAGGAGATTGGTCAAATGCAGCGTTTTTCTTGTGTGCAAATGAGTTGGGTGCAGATATAAAAGTTCTTAACTTAAATAAAAAATCAGTACAAGCAGACAGAAAAATTGTCGAATTATTAGAAAAAATCGATAACAATGAAGATTACTGCGAAATCGATATATCACAAACACCAGATTTATTTGTAATTTTGGCAGTGGTTTTGTCTCAAAAATGTGAGAAATCGGTTCTAAAAAACGCTAAAAGATTGAGGCTAAAAGAATCGGATAGAATTCAATCCACATTTGATATGCTACAATCATTCGGTGTAAACTGCAAAATAGACGGAGATGATTTAATAATTTATAAATCAGAAATGAAACCTGCTGTTATAAATTCTTGTGATGATCACAGAATTGTAATGGCGGCTACAATAGCATCTATCATCACGAAAGAAGTTGAAATCAAAGATTGGCAAGCAGTGAAGAAATCTTATCCATCATTTTTTGATGAAATAGAAAGGTTGGGTAGCGATGTCATCTATAGGTAAATTGGTTAAGTTAACCGTGTGGGGAGAATCGCACGGCTCAATGATTGGTGGCGTGATTGACGGAATTGATCCAGGAATCAAAATAGACTACGAAAAATTGAGAGCGCATATGAAAAGAAGATCTCCCGGCAAATCCAACACTACACTTAGAAAAGAATCAGATGAAGTTGAGTTCGTATCGGGGATTTTGAATGATACAACAACGGGTGCTCCGTTATCTTTTATTATAAAAAACTCGGACCATCACTCAAAAGATTATTCAAATATTTACAATACTCCAAGGCCATCGCATGCAGACTATCCAGCAACTGTTAGATACAATGGTTTCAACGATATCAATGGAAGTGGACATTTTTCTGGAAGATTGACTGCAGTCATTAACGTGGCAGGATTTATCGCACAAGAAATATTAAAGGAACACGACATATATGTGTTCAGCCATTTGTATTCACTGGGAGATATTGTAGATGAACGATTTGATGATTTAAAATTTACAGACTACAGTTATTTGAAGAATAGGAAAATCGAAGTAATAAACGATGAAATAATTGATAAAATAGATGATAAAATAGAAGAATTGAGAGATAGAAAAGATTCCGTTGGCTCAAGTGTCGAAACTGTTGTGTATAATTTGAGAGCGGGAGTTGGAGATACGCTTTTTGATTCGATTGAATCTAGATTGTCACAAAGCTATTTTGGAATTGGAGCAGTAAAATCGGTTGAATTTGGTTTGGGGAAATCATTCGACAAATCAAATGCATCTGTTGTGAATGACTGCTATTATATAGAAAACGAACAAATTAAAACAAAAACGAATTATAACGGTGGAATACTGGGAGGAATTTCGACGGGAATGCCGATAATTTCCTTAGTTACGTTCAAACCACCAGCATCGATTGGAATAACACAAGATACAGTTGATTTGAGAAACAAAAAGAACACTACATTGACTGTTGAAGGAAGACACGACCCAAGCATTGGTATCAGAGCCGTAAGCGTGATGGAATCTATTACGGCATTTCTGATTTACGATTTGTTAAAGGAGTACGGATGGAAAAATTTAGAAAAGAAATAGATAAAATTGATTCTGAAATCGCCAATTTATTAGAAAAAAGATTTGAGATTTGTTCTGAAATTGGCGATTTTAAAACAAAGAATAATATTGAAACAGAAGACAAATCGAGAGAAAAGGAAATTTTTGAAAAAATAGAACAAACAAATTTAAAATACCGCGACAATATAAAGGAAGTTGAATCCAAAATTTTACTAGAATCAAAAAAAATTCAGGATAATTTGAAATGAAATACGGATTATTAGGAAAATCTTTAAAACATAGTTATTCCAAAGAAATTCACGAACTATTAGGATACTACAAATACGAATATTTTGAAGAAGATGATTTGGATAAATTTTTCAAAAGAAAGGATATCAATGGAATCAATGTAACTATTCCGTACAAGGAAGACGTCATAAAATACTTGGACGAAATGAGCGAAGATGCGAAGAAAATCGGATGCGTAAATACGATTAAATTTTCTGATACTATCAAAGGATATAACACCGACATCGACGGAATGGAGTATATGATTAGTCGAATTGTCGATTTGAAAGGTAAAGAAGTCGTGATTTTAGGTGATGGAGCTACAAGCAAAACAGCCGTAGAGTGCGCGAAGAGACTTCAGGCAAGAACTATTAAAGTGATTTCACGAAAAGGTGAGCATAAGTTTGAAGATGTAGATTATTATAAAAACTGCGACGTTTTAATTAACGCAACTCCAGTGGGAATGTATCCGAACAATTTGAAATCAGTTATAAAATTAGGGAAAATCAGACCAAAAGCTGTGTTCGATGTGATTTATAATCCGAACAAAACTTCCCTTTTAATGGATTGCGATAGACTTAAAATTCCTAACGACAATGGTTTGCGAATGCTGGTGTATCAAGCTGTCAAAGCGTGTGAGATTTTTACTTCTAAAAAAATAGACGATGATGTTGTAGAAAATATCGTACAGAAAATTAGAACAAAAAATATGAATATTGCACTGGTTGGAATGCCTGGAAGTGGTAAAAGTACAGTTGCTAAAATTATCGCAAAAAACACTGACAAGGAACTTGTGGATATCGACAAAATCATCACACAAAGATACGGAAATATTAATGATATATTTGCAGTACAAGGCGAAAAATATTTCAGAAAAATAGAGTCTGAAGTTTTAGAAGAATTTTCCAAGGAAAAGAACTTGGTTATCGCAACTGGGGGAGGGGCTGTAACTGTGAAGAAGAATTTTTATTATCTTCATCAAAATTCAGTTGTTTATTGGATTGACAGACCGAACAGTAAATTATCCAGAAAAAACAGGCCGATTTACAAAACGAATACTATGCGTGAGATTAGACAAAACAGAAATTATTTGTATCGAAGATTCAGTGATAAATATTTCAACAATTACAACGCAAAAACAACTGCCAAATTAATCGTGGAGGATTTCAATGAAACTATTTATTATTAATGGACCCAATTTAAATATGCTTGGCATAAGAGAGCCTGAAATTTATGGGAAGCTGACATTACAAGACATTGAATCCAAGATAAACTTATACTGCGCAAAAAATCAAATAGATGTAGAGTTTTATCAATCGAATCACGAAGGAGAAATCGTGGATATTATACAAAGCGCCTATCAAAAAGCAGACGGAATAATCATCAATCCTGCAGCATACACGCATACTTCTGTTGCGATTTTGGATGCATTGAAAGCTGTAGATGTAGACACAGTTGAGGTGCATCTATCAGATGTAGATGAAAGAGAGTATTTCAGAAAACTTTCTTATGTATCACTTTTTGCAAAAAAAGTTATCAAAGGAAAAGGAGCAGATGGATATATTGAGGCTATCGATTTTTTCTTAAATAGAATATAATATAGGTATGAAAAATCAAGGAGGAGCAATGGACGAATTACAAAAACGTGGTTTATTTAATGAACACGGAGATATTGAATTATCAAAGAGAAAAATAATTAATGGCAATACTACTAATTTGAACGATTTTAATAACATAAAATACTCTTGGACAAGTGAATGGTACAGACAAGCTATGAATAATTTCTGGATTCCAGAAGAAATCAACTTGAATCAAGATATCAAAGATTACAGAAATTTATCGGAAGACGAAAAGATTGCTTACGACAAGATTTTATCGTTTTTGATTTACTTGGATAGTTTACAAACTGCACAACTTCCAAACTTAGAAGCATACATCACTGCTAATGAAATAAACTTGTGCTTGTCCATCCAAGCGTTCCAAGAATCTATTCACTCACAATCTTACAGCTATATTTTGGATACGATTTGTTCTCCAGAAGAAAGAACAGACATTTTGTATCAATGGAAAGATGATGAGTTTTTACTAGAAAGAAACAGATTTATTGGAGATCAATACAACGACTTTTTTGAAGAAAAAAGCGAACGAAACTTCATGAAAGCTCTTATCGCAAATTATATCTTGGAAGGAATTTACTTCTATTCTGGATTTATGTTCTTCTATAATTTGGGAAGAATGGGCAAAATGCCAGGAACTGTACAAGAAATCAGATACATCAATAGAGATGAAAACACTCACTTGTGGTTGTTCAGATCTATGATTTTAGATTTGAAAAAAGAACGTCCAGAATTGTTTACTGAAGAAAAAAATGCCCAATACAAAGAAATGATAAAACAAGGTTCAGAAGCTGAAATTGAATGGGCAAAATACGTTATCGGAGAAAAAATCCAAGGATTGTCCATCAAAATGGTTGAAGATTACATCAAATATTTGGGTAATTTGAGATCTACGGGACTTGGTTTTGGAGTTATCTATCCAGGTTATGAGAGAGAAATCCCTTCAATGAAATGGGTAAGCGAATATTCTGATCCAAATAAAATCAAGACAGATTTCTTCGAAGCAAAACCATCAGCATATTCCAAATCAGCGATAATAGAAGACGATTTATAAAATAAAACCGGCATTTTTCATACAGGAAATGCCGGATTATTTAATTGAGAAATTATGAAAATACAATTAGAAGACAAAAGATATCAAAAAGAGTGCATAGATATTTTTACGATATTTGATTCCAAACAGAATCTAGAATTTGGTGAAAGTGATTTTGTGATAGGAAAAGATTACGTGAAAAAAGAGAAAACTCATCCATTCACTACAAGATTAGAATTAAAGAGAATACTCTATACCATATTTTCAAAAAGATACAATTATACAAATGATTGGGGAATATTAACTGGAACGAAACCCTCTAAGATTTTGAAAAATCATACAGACGAAGAATTAAAACAAATGTATTTAATTAATGATGAGAATTTGAAATTACTTAGAGATATAGACGAGGTTCAGTCTAGTTTAGATTTTGATGAGGAAAACTACAACATTTACATCAATATTCCTTTTTGCCCGAGCAGATGCGATTATTGTTCCTTTCCTACTATTGTTTACAAAAACAACGACAGAAGAGAAGAATACTTGGGGTATCTATTAAAAGAAATAACCGAAGTCTCAAAAAATATCGACAAAAACATAATTAAAACAATTTATGTTGGAGGTGGAACTCCGACTAGTTTAGACTACACAATGCTAGAAAAATTATTGAAAGTTATTGAAAACTGTTTTGTGTCGGAAAACTTGGTTGAATACACATTTGAAGCTGGACGAGAAGATAGCTTGGACTTTGATAAGCTAAAATTGTTAAAAAAGTACAACGTGACAAGAATTAGCTTGAACCCACAAACTTTTAACGAAAAAGCACTGAAAGCTATGGGAAGGATTCAAAATAATGAGAACTTACTTGATTTGTACACTCAAGCCAAAAACTTGGGATTTGTGATAAATATGGATTTCATACTTGGATTATTGTACGATGATGTGAACAATACAGAAAAAAACCTCGAAATTCTAAGACAGCTACAACCTGATAATATAACTTTTCACACATTGTCGATAAAAAAAGGAAGTAAATACTCACAACAATACGACAAGGGAAATTTTAAAGAAAATATTGCTGAGAAACAAATGCAATTGATAAAAAAATGGACATTTCAAAATAATTACCGTCCGTATTATTTATATCGTCAGAAAAATATTCTGAATAACATGGAAAATATCGGATATTGCAAAGACATTCCTTCCAGATACAATATCGTAATCAATGAAGAATTAGAAAGCATAATAGGATTTGGAATGACTGCTAATTCTAAAATCATAAAAGATGATATAATAAAATACACAAACTACAAAAATTTAAGAGATTATTCAGAAAAATTAGACGAAATAATAAAAAGAAAGGTGGAAATCATCAATGGGTGAACTAAAGAAAAGAGAAGAATTCAAGTCGGATAAAAGTAGAGTTTTCCAAACGATAAAAGATAGATTGTTAGACAATTCAAAACCAACAGGAGTTGAAAATCAGTACGTAATAGATAACTTGGGAGTTACAATGACCTACACTATAAAAGAAATCGTTGAAAACGAAAAAATGTACATCGATTTAAACTCCAAAAGCATAGATGGATATTTGAATTTTGATTTTGGAGATACAAATTCAGGAAGTTTTGTGGATGTTGATATGAAACTTCATAACAAATCATTATTCGGCGGATTGATGAATTTCGTAATGGATGTGGAAAAACTAGAGAATAAATTAGTGTATGAACTGAAAAAGGAATTGGGAGAATTGTAGGGTATAGATGTTTACAATTAAATAATTGACATAGTCCTCATGATTGAAATTCAAAATTTTTGTTTTTGATAACTTTTATGGGGATTTTTTCATTTTAAAATGACAATTTTTTCTAAATCCAGTCAAAAACACCATAAATATTACAAAAATGTAATATTTCAAACTGTTGTACTCAATTAACAAATGAAATTAAAAATCACTGTAACCTTTTTGTAACCCTTAATTTTCAAGCATTTAACAATTTTAAAATTTGAGCGAATAGATACAAAGAGTTCTAATGAAAACAAATATCATTTAAAGGGTTAAAAATATGATCTTTTTTCTTGAATTATTTTTCTTGGTTTAATAAAATAGCCGAGTAGTAAAAATTAAACACAAAAAAATCTAAAAAAGAAAGAGGAGATACAAATGAATTTTAGAAAGTTAATTTTAAATTCTTCGGTTGTCATTATGACAAGTTTATTAGCATTTGTACCATCAAATTCACAAGCAAAAGATTTAAAGAATGTTAAAGTAGAACAAAAATCAAGTGAAAATATACAATCAAAAAAATATTGGATAAATGATGATACAGATTTGTTTAAGAAAGAAAATGAACATAGTAAAATAATCGAAGGATTGGAACAAGGTGACAATGTAAAAGTTGAAAAAATCGGAGAAGTTTTTGCGAAAGTAAATTTCACAAAAGATGGCAAAAAATTCGAAGGCTTTATTTATAAATCATATTTGTCAGAAAAAGAAGTTAAACCAGATCCAAACAAATTTGAAGGATGGGTTAACGAAGAAACTAAAGTTTTTGATTCAAAAGAAAAAGAAGCAAAAGAATTGGGAGTAATCGACAAAGACTCAGAAATCAAAGGTCATATCGATGAAGATAATTTGAGAATTACTTATTTCGGAAGAACTGCTTATATTGTTGCAAAGAATACAACAAAGGAGTCTCCAGCAGATAGAGACAAAAGATTAGCAAAAGAAAGAAAAATCCAAGCTCAAAAACTTGCAGAAAAAAGAAAAAAAGAACAAGAAGAAAGAGCTAAGGAGGAAAAACAACAAGCACAATCAGCTCCTCAAAATGTTTCAGGAAGAACTATCACAATGAGATCTACTGCTTATACTTCAGATCCTGCAGAAAATGGTGGATATTCTACAACTGCAATGGGAACTGCAATTAGATATGGTGTGGCAGCTGTGGATCCTAGAGTTATTCCATTAGGAACTAGATTGTACATTGAAGGTTATGGATACGCTAGAGCAGAAGATACTGGTGGAGCTATTAAAGGAAATAGAATCGACTTAGTATTTGGTTCGAGATCTCAAAGCAACAATTGGGGAAGAAGAACTGTTAGAGTTACAATTTTAAACTAATTAAATATTATTACTACGATAAAATGAGGCGATGAATTTCATCGTCTTTTTTAATTGACAAATACATAAGATATGATATAATAAAAAGTTTTGTTATTGAATTAAATTTGTGATTAAGCTATAATATATAGTGAGGTGATAGTATGTTTAAAATAGGCGATAAGATTGTTTACCCTATGCACGGTGCAGGCATAATTACCGAAGTACAAAATAAAGAGGTCTTGGGAGTTAAAAAAGATTATTATATTTTGCAAATGCCAATGGGAGAAATGAAAATCTCGATACCCGTAGATAAGATAAATGATATGGGAATAAGATTTGTTGCACAAGAAGAAATCATTCATTCTTTAAGAGATATTTTAAAGAATAGTGAAGTTGATTTTCCTTCAAATTGGAATAAAAGGTACAAAGAAAATCTCGAAAAATTGAGAACGGGAGATATAAAAGAAACTGCCATTGTGTATAAGGGCTTGTATGAATTAGATTGTTCAAAAGGCCTATCCATGATTGAAAAGAAAGTACTTAATACCTCCAGAAAAATGCTTATTAGTGAAATAGCAAGTGGTTTGAATATCAAACCATCAAAAGCTGAAAGCATGGTGAACGAATTAATCGATTTAGATTAAAATATTTGTGAAAGGAGAAATGATTTGTTCAGACGAGGGATGTCAATACTGATATCTATCATCGGAGCTATTTTAGGAATTATATTTACTAATGTTATTTTCAGTAATTTTATTGAAAAATCAACTAGTGTTATTATTAAGATAGTCGCTATGATAATAGCGGCAGTCGTATTTGGATTCATATTTTATGCTTTGGCTCCGAAATTCATATCGGTAGAATTAAAATTGATAGAATCTATTGAAGATTCGCTTAAAAAGTTCTCTCTGGTCGATATTATTATAGGGACAATTGGTTTGGTGGTAGGGCTGATATTAGCTTTCTTGATATCGCAACCGTTGTTAAAATTAAATATTCCAGGGATAGGAACTGTATTGACGGTTATTTTTGAAATTGTGTTTTATATTGGAATGGGATTTTTGGGAGCAAAACTTGCTCTTAATTATCACGATGATTTTCTCGCATTTTTCGATAGAATCAAAACTAAAGAAAAACCAAATCTAAAATTTTCAAACAAAGATAGCAAAGTTAGACCTAAAATCGTAGATACTTCTACTATTATCGATGGGAGAATTATCGATATATTGAAGACGGGATTTTTGGAAGGAAATTTAATAATTCCAATATTTGTTATCGAAGAACTTCAACATATCGCGGATTCTGATAATTATTTGAGAAGACAAAAAGGAAGACGTGGATTGGATATTTTAAAAACTATGCAAACTGAGTACAAGGACAAGGTTAAAGTGGTTGATAAGAGATATCCTAATATCGATAAAGTCGATTCTATGCTTGTTAAAATGTCAGAAGAATTGAACGCAAATTTACTTACGAACGATTATAATTTGAATAAGGTTGCAGACTTGCAAGAAGTTTTCGTGTTCAACATAAATGATTTGGCAAATGCTATGAGACCTGTTTTTGTAGCGGGTGAGCCGATTAATGTGTCAATCATAAAAGAAGGACGCGAAAACAATCAAGGTATAGGCTACTTAGATGATGGTACTATGATTGTAGTGGAAGATGGCAAAAAATATTTGGGACAAGTTATTGAATGTACTGTTACAAGTGTTCTTCAAACTTCTGCAGGGAAAATGATCTTTGCAAAGAAATCTGATGGGAAAGATCAGTAGCTTTATATTGTATTTATTATTTTAACTTATTAGAGAACTATTTGTGTAGTTCTCTTTTTTATTGCAAGAGCAAATCTTTTTAATTAAATTGATTTTTTGATATAATAATAATGAGGTGTTATATGGATAAATATATTTCAGCTATTATAACTGCGGCTGGATCCTCTCAAAGAATGAATAAAAAAATTCCAAAACAATTTTTGAAAATCAAAGACAAAATGATTTTGGAGATGACTTTGGATGTGTTCCAGTCAATCGACGAAATCAAAGAATTCATTCTTGTAATTAGAGAAGAAGACGAAGAATTTGTACGAAATTTTATAAAAGATAAAAACTACAGAGATATCATAATCGCTATCGGTGGCGACACAAGAGAAAAATCTACATACAATGGCTTGAATAAAGTAAATCAAAATTGTGATTTAATAATAAGCCATGATGCAGCAAGGCCATTTATTAGACGTGAGAAAATACTTGAAGCCATTGAATCTATCGGCGATTATGACGGGCTTGTGGTGAGCGTGGGAGCTAAGGATACAATAAAATACGTTGATGATGATATGAGAGTTGTGAATACTCCTAACAGATCGCATTTGTATATGGCGCAAACGCCACAAGTTTTCAAATATAAGTCTATCAAAGATGCATACAAGCTAGTATTTGACGAAAAAATAAATGTGACAGACGATTCATCTTTACTTGAAATCGTCGGTAAAAAAGTAAAAATAATTAAGGGCGATTATTCCAATATCAAAATAACTACACAAGAGGATTTGCTATTTGGAGAGTTAATTGCTAGAAAGAGAGAAAACGAATGAGAATAGGTTTTGGGTTAGATGTACACAAACTTGTTGAAGATAGAAAATTGATATTAGGCGGGGTTGAAATTCCACACGATAAGGGACTTTTAGGTCACAGTGATGCAGATGTTTTGATTCACGCTATAATGGATGCTATATGTGGAGCACTTTGCTTGGGAGATATTGGCAAGTTATTTCCAGACACTGATATGAAATACAAGGACATTGATTCCAGAGTTTTGCTTAGAAAAGTTTTTGAAATTATGGATGATATGGGATATGAAGTTGGAAATATTGACTCTACGATTTCTTGCCAAAAACCAAAACTTAGAGATTACATCGACACAATGCGTGAAAATATCGCACAAGATTTGCACACTAATACATTTAATATTTCAGTCAAGGCAACTACAACAGAACAACTTGGCTTCGAAGGCAGATGCGAAGGAATCACAGCTAACAGTGTCTGCATATTGAATAAAAAAGATTTATAGGTGATAATATGAATTTTCGAAGAAAAATAGCAATAGATTTGGGAACAGCGTCTGTTCTTGTGTATTTGCCAAACAAAGGAGTCGTATTGAATGAACCCTCTGTTGTGGCGATGAATAGTTTTAATTCAAAAATAATTTCTGTTGGAAAAGACGCTAAGAAAATTTTGGGGAGAACTCCAGGAAATATTGTCGCCAAAAAGCCATTAAAAGATGGTGTGGTTGCAGATTTTAATTCAACAGAAAAAATCATTTCTTATTTACTCAAAAAAACTTTGGGCAAATCATTAATCAGACCAGAAGTTTTAATTTGCGTTCCAAGTCAAATCACACAAGTTCAAAGAAGAGCTGTCATTCAAGCTTCAAAATATGCTGGAGCTTACAACACGTATTTAATTGAAGAACCATTGGCTGCAGCAATAGGTTCGGGAATTGATGTGACAGATGCAAGGGGAAACATTGTCGTAGATATCGGTGGAGGAACTACGGATGTCGCGGTGATTTCCATGGGAGGAATTGTAATCAACAAATCAATTCCTGTTGCAGGAGATGAATTTGACAGAAGAATACAAGATTTTGTCCAAACAAAATACAACATGATTATTGGAGAATCTACTGCAGAAAAAGTTAAAATAAATGTAGGCAGCGCATATCCTAGAGATGATGGTGAATTGTACGAAATCAAAGGTAGAAACCTGGTAAATGGATTACCAATGCACATCTACGTTTCATCAAAAGATATTTCTGTTGCTTTGAAAAAACCAATCGACAAAATCGTAGACACTGTTCAAGAAGTTTTGGAACAAACACCAGCTGAATTAGCGGCAGATGTTTACGAAAGAGGAATCATCATGAGCGGCGGCGGATGTCTATTAAAAGGATTGGATAAGTTGATTTCTGAAAGAATTGGCGTGAACGCTAGAATAGTAGATGGTCCAATCACAGCAGTTGTTAGGGGAACAGGCAAATCACTAATGTGGATGGATAAATTAAAAGAAGACAGTGACTCTCATCAAGATTTGAGAAGAAAAGTAATAGTTAGTAGAATGAGATAAAATGTAATTATTACAAATTGTATTCATTGTTTTTTAACGATGTGGTATAATATATGTATAAAATAAAATAGGGGGTATTTTGATATGAAAATGATGACACAAGCAAATTTACAATCAGCATTCGGAGGAGAATCTCAAGCAAGAAACAGATACAACATTTGGGGGAATAAAGCTGAAAAAGACGGTTTTAAAAATGTTGCTAGATTGTTCAACGCTACATCTGACGCTGAAAAAATCCACGCTGCATTACACTTTGATGCATTAAAAGATGTTCATGGTGATTTCGCAGTAACTAGCATGGCTGGTTTCGGAATTGGAAGCACTTCTGAAAACTTAGAAGGAGCTAGAAACGGAGAAATCTTCGAAGCAACAGAAATGTACCCAGCTTACATAGAAGTAGCTGAAATGCAAGAAGAAAAAGAAGCAGTAAGAGCTATGAGATTTGCTGTAGAAGCTGAAAAAGTTCACGCTGAAAGATTCGGAAAAGCAAAAGAATTCGTTGACGGTGGAAAAGACTTAGAAGTAGAAGAAATATTACTATGCCCAATTTGTGGATACATAGGATTTGAAAAAATCGATGCATGTCCAATTTGCGGATGTAAATCCGAAAAATTCATAGAATATTAATTTTTTGATATAAGCCGGGTAATACCGGCTTATATTTTTAAAATCTGGAGGAAATTATGGTAGAGAAAAAGGTTTGTATAACAAATGAGATAGGACTTCACGCAAGAGCTGCATCTAAATTTTTGAATGAAGCAGTAAAATACAATTCTAATATTGAATTCATAAAAGATGATAAAACATACAGTGGCAAAAGTATTATAAGCATTTTGTCATTATCAGCGCACAAAGGATGTGAGCTTATTTTAAGGTGCGATGGTGAAGATGAACAATTAGCACTTGAAAAATTAAGCGAATTAATTGAAAAAGGGCTGGATTATTAAAACATAGTATGAAAATGTTTTTACGGATAAATGGTTATATAATCGTTTAATTTTGCGAAAAATTGGTGATAATTTATGGTATCATATAATTAAAGAAGCATAGATGGGAATGATTAATTTGGTTTTTTTGGATAAATTTTTTAATATGATCAATACACTAAGATTTTTGGATATCATAGATATCGCTATAGTTGCGGTCTGTATTTACAAATTATATATGATGATAAAAGAAACAAGAGCCGAACAACTTGTAAAAGGCTTAGTAATCATATTTATTTTTGTAAAAATCAGTGATTCGTTGAAATTATACACTGTAAACTGGGTTTTGGAGAACATGATGACGGCTTTGGCTATCATGATAATAGTGGTATTCCAGCCTGAACTTAGAAAAATTTTGGAAACAATAGGTAGAAGTAATATTTTGACCAAATCATTTGCGGATATCAGAGGAGAAAAAGTGGATAAGTGCGTGGAAGAAATTGTACACGCTGTATTTTCACTTTCAAGACAAAGAATCGGTGCGTTGATTATCTTCGAAAGAAGTACAGGTCTTGGAGATGTTGTAGAAACAGGCACGGTTTTAAATTCTGCGATTTCTAGCGAACTTTTGATAAATATATTCATACCTAATACTCCACTTCATGATGGCGCAGTTGTAATCAAAAATGATACTATCAAAGCGGCGGCATGTTTTTTGCCATTGTCCACAGAACAATCCATATCCAAGGAATTGGGGACAAGACACAGAGCAGCTATAGGAATGAGTGAAAAAAGTGATTGTCTGGCACTTATAGTTTCAGAAGAAACAGGTGGTATTTCAATAGCTGAACACGGCAAAATCAACAGATACGTTGATGAACCAACTCTAACAAAGATTCTGACAAAATTATACAATGATCAAGATTCTTATATTTTCAACAGAAAGGAAATAGAAGATGAAAGATAAAATAAAGAATAATTCATACTTAAAAAATATTGACTTCAAAGGATTTTATTCAAACAATCTTATAATAAAAATAGTCTGTCTTTTTTTGGCGATATTTTTGTGGTCTTTTGTAATGGAAAATAAAAACCCTGTAGTAACAAAAGATATTCCAGTAGTAAATGTTGAATATCGTGACATAGATAAGTTAAGGGAAAATGGAAGAGTGATAATATCACCGAAAACTCCGACAATGTCTATGCGTGTGGAAGGAAGAAGAAACACAATAACCAAAATGAAAAATTCAGAAATAAAAGCTTTTGTCGATGTAAAATCCATAAAAGTGGATTCTGAAACATTACCTGTGCAAGTAAATCTTCCTCAAGGAGTCAACGTAACTGATCAATCTGACGAAACTATTTTAGTGAAAACAGAAACAGTCGATACGGTTAAATTCCCTATAAGATTAATGAAGGTTGGGGATTTACCAGAAAATGTGGAAATTGACTCCATAAAACTAGATCCAAAAGATATAAAAGTATCTGGAGCGAAAACATATCTTAATTCAATTGATTACGCATCAGTCAAAATCGATCAGTCAAATATTGACAAAGATATCAACTTAGATTTACCGATTAATCTAAGCTTAAAAGACGACACGGCAAGATCATACTTGACCAAATCATCTGAAAGTTGCAAAGTAATAATCGATGTATTGCTGAAAAAAGATGTCGAAATCAAACCGGTTGTGACTAATATTCCAGATGGATTGAAAGTTAAGAAAGTTACATTTAGTAGACCAACAATCAAGATAAAAGGACAAGATGATATTATAAAATCACATTCAAATATAACAACCAAAGCAATAGATTTAAAAGATTTTAAAGAGGGAGAAAACACTGTAGATGTAGCATTGGATTTACCGCAATCAATAGTCCTTGCAGAAGGCTCCAATGGAAGAATCACAGCAACAGTTGTTCTGGAAAAATAATATGAAAACTAAAAACAAAATCCCAATAATAACAATTATACTAGGTGTAATTCTAACAGTTATTTCATTCTATATGCAAAGAGTAGCTGAAACATCGCCGGATTTACCAAAATTACTGAGCCAAGTTGTATTTTACTCATTGCCAATCACATCATTTATTGGTGTGTACTTTTCATATAAAACTGAAAATTTTAAAACTTTAATAATAAATACATTGTTCTTGTTACCGATTACAAGTTTTATGTTTATATAAAAGCGAGTGTATACTCGCTTTTTGTTTGCAAAAAATGTACATTTTAATTGATTTTTACATTATGTGTTATAATTAGATTATAAAAATATGAGGGGGATATTGATGGGAAAATATTTCGGAACTGACGGCATAAGAGGCGTTGCGGGAGAAGATTTAACTGTTGAATTAGCTTATAAACTTGCGAGAGCAGCTTGTTATAAATTAAAAGATGTAGATAATAAATTAATTGTTATAGGAAAAGATACTAGAATTTCTGGGGATATGTTGGAAGCGGCTTTGATTAGTGGAATTACTAGTATGGGTTTTGATGTGTACAGATTAGGTGTGATTCCAACACCAGCTGTGGCGTATTTGACTAGATTTTACAATGCTTGTTGCGGAATTGTAATTTCTGCAAGCCATAATCCTTACGAATTTAATGGAATAAAATATTTTTCGAATGAAGGTTTCAAATTAAAAGATAGTCTTGAAGAAGAAATCGAATATTTGATTGATCATCAAGATGAAATCAACGTGAAAATTACAGGAGAAAAAGTAGGCAGAGTTTATGAAGAAGAATGTGCAAAGGATACATATATCAATTATCTTTTGAGCAGGGTTGATTTGGATTTGACTGGTGTGAAGGTGAGCTTGGACTGTGGTTTTGGAGCGACTTCTGAAATCGCACCAATTATTTTCAATAGATTAAACGCCGATGTAACTGTTACAAATACTGAATACGATGGGAAAAACATCAACTTCAAATGCGGCTCAACAAATCCTGAAGTTATAAGTAATTTGGTAAAAATTTCTGAATCTGACATGGGATTTTCATTTGATGGCGACGGCGATAGATTGATTGCTTGTGATGAAACTGGTGAAATAATGGACGGAGACCACGCTATTTGTGCAGTTGGACATTTCTTAAAAGAAAACAACAAACTAAAAAACAATGCTGTAGTGGGAACTGTTATGACTAATATCGGTCTTATCAAAAGCTTGAAAGAAATTGGCGTAGATGTTATCAAAACACAAGTTGGGGACAGATACGTTCTTGAAGAAATGAGAAAAAATGGCTACATTATTGGAGGAGAACAATCAGGACATATTATTTTCATAGAAGATAATACTACTGGTGATGGAATATTATCGGCGATTAAATTAGCGGAAATAGCTATTAAATCAAAACAAAAACTTTCAGAAATGAACAAATTAATGACTAGTTTCCCACAAGTTTTGGTGAATGCAAAAGTCAATAACGAATACAAAAAAGTGTACAAAGATGATGAAGTTATTAATCAAAAAATAGCGGAACTCGAACATGAATTCAAAGATGAAGGCAGAGTTTTGATTAGGCCTTCGGGAACTGAGCCTTTGATTAGGGTTATGATTGAGGGAGAAAACCAAGAATATTTAGAGAAAAAAGCTATTGAATTAAAAGATTTAATAGAAGAAAGATGTGAGTTGATATGAGAACGATAGCGATTATTTCAGCATTAGAAAGCGAACAAGAGTATTTCAGAGAACAATTCAAACCAATCAAAATAGATAAGTTCAATCACTATGAAATATATGTTTCGGAATTTGAAGACAAGAAAATTATAAATTGTGTTTGTGGAATTGGAAAAGTTAACTCAGCAGCTCTAACACAAAGAATTATCGATATGTACAATCCTGATTTGGTAATAAATTGTGGTGTGTGCGGTGGATTGGACAAATCACTTACTTTTGATGAGGTAATACTTGCTGACAAATTAAAATACCACGACATAAATGTGGATATTTTTAGTGATAATATTCCATACACTGACACTTTTGAAGCTGACCGTGAAACTTTGCAAAAATTAGATGAGATTATGACGCAAGAAAATTTGAAACACAGAATTGGTCTTATTGTTACGGGAGATCAATTCATCTCAACTACTGAAAAACAAGAAGAGTTATTTGAAAAATATCACGCGTTGGGAACGGAAATGGAAGGCTGCTCCATTGCTCATACGTGTTATCTTAACGATGTGAAGTTTTTGGTCATAAGAAGTTTGTCCGACTTTGCAGATGACGATGCGGACGATGAGTTTTACAATGATTTAGAAACAAAAACAAAAAAAGCTGCACACAGTGTAGTCGTATTGATTAAAAATATGTAGAGAAAAGCGTAGGATGAATGAAAATTTGTCCTGCGTTTTTTATTTTGCTTAAAAATGGGCAAAAAAATACATCTGTACGAAACAGATGTATTTTTTCATAATATCAATAACAAAAGGAAACAAAAAAATCACAAATTATATTTGTGATTATGGTCGGGGTGAGAGGATTTGAACCCCCGGCCCCATGGTCCCAAACCACGTGCGCTACCGGACTGCGCTACACCCCGACGTTTTTATTACTTGCTTATCTCAAGTACTTTATTAGTATACGATAGATTTAGGATTATGACAAATCTGTTTATAACTAAATAATCGGAGATAAAAACGATTAATTTTAATAATCGCGTTTTATCTCCTTTTTATTAAGTTTTTAAAAATTTTAACTTTTTATTTACATTCTGTTAATATTCGTAGTAATACTTGAATAATTCGTAGATATATTCGTTGTCTTTACATCCGCCTAATTCCCTTACAGAGTGCATTGAAAGGATTGCATTTCCAATATCAATAGATTGAATATCCAAATTAGAAACAGTGATAGGTCCGATTGTGGATCCTCCTCTTTTGTCTGATCTGTTAGTGAATTCTTGGCATGGAATGTTTTTATCTAAGCATAATTTTTTAAATATTGAAGAGCTAACAGCATCTGAAGTGTATGCTCCGTTTGCGGCGTATTTTATAACTGGGCCGTTATTGATTAGTGGTCTGTTAGTAGGATCTGCCATTTCTGTGTAATTTGGATGCAAACTGTGAGCTTGGTCTGCACTGATCAAATAAGAATTGTGTAATACTTCGTAGAAGTTTTTATCATTATCTTCTACAATTTTTTTGAAACAATCGCTTAGAAGTGTACTACCTGCGCCTTGTTTTGTTGAAGAGCCTATTTCTTCGTTGTCAAAAACCATAGCCAATGCTAATGTGTTAGTAACATTTGAATCTACCAACGATTTAATAGAATTAAAAGCCATTCCCAAATTATCGATTCTTCCTACTGAATAAAATTCGTCGTTTTCTCCGACAAATTCCCCTTTTTGTCTGTCGTACAAGAATAAATCAAAATCCAAAATATCTTCTGCATTTATTCCAGTATTTCTTGCCAAAATTTCTTCGAAAGAGATCTTTGAATCTTTTTCTGATAACGCCAAAAGTGGTAATGTATCTTTTTGTGCATTGAATTTGTATCCATTATTTACATCTCTGTTCATGTGGATTGCAACGTTAGGAATTATCAATAAATTTTTGTCTACATTGATGTGTTTGATTTCAGGTTTGAAAGGATTATCTGATTTCAACACAACTCTACCAGCTACAGACAATGGTCTATCGAACCATGTGCTTAGTATTGGTCCTCCATAAACTTCAGTGTTTAAAGTCAAAAACCCGTCTTTGTTTACGATAGAATTTGGTTTTATTCTAAAAGTTGGGCTATCTGAATGAGATCCAACCAATCTGATATTATCAAAATCAGAACTTCCTTTAAAAGCTATAATTGATGAATCGTTGTTTGTTACAAAATATCCTTTGCCATTTTCGATTTTCCAATTATCTTTAAATTTTAATTCAGTAAATCCGTTTTCTGTTAGTGTTTTTTTGAAATTATCGATAACGTGAAAAACAGATGGACTGTTATCGATAAAACTCATTAATTCTTTTGTTATGTTCATAAAATCACCTCATTAATAGTATACCCAAAAATAAAAATACTTAATACTAAAAGTTTACAAAAAATATACTTAGTGGTATAATGAAGTTACTTCAGGGCGAGGTTGATTTCCTCACCGGCGGTTATAGTCCGCGAGCATTATGCATGAATTGGTGTAATTCCAATACCGACAGTAAAGTCTGGACGAAAGAAGTAAATGTAATAATTAACATTTAGCCCTAAATATAAGGGCTTTTTTATTTGCCCTTGAAAATCTTAGGAGGTAGGTTATGGAAACCACAAGAAAAAATTCTAGTACTCAAACTATGGTGAAAATCAGTATTTTAGGGGCAATAAGTGCATTGCTTATGATTTTTAAATTCCCTCTACCATTTGCACCACCATTTATGACAGTGGACATAGGAGATTTGGGAGTATTAATTTCAGGATTTGCACTAGGACCTATAGCAGGAGTGTTAACTTCTGCAGTTAAGATTTTGTTGAACTTTATAATTAACGGAACAACTACTGGTGGAGTTGGGGAATTATCTAACTTTATATTATCATCAGTATTTGTTGTTGTAGCAAGTTCAATTTACAACAAAGGAAAAAGCAAAAAATCAGCAATCACTGGATTAGTTTTTGGTGTATTGGCGTACACAGTAGTTGCTTGTATTTCTAACTATTTTGTAATTTTCCCATTGTACGGAATTAACTTGGTTGATTTTACAAAAGAGTTTGCAAAAGTAAATTCATTGGCAGGCACTCCATTGATGTTCGTGCTTTTCAGTATCGTGCCATTTAACATTGTAAAAGGTATCATCGTATCTGCAGTTACAATCGCACTTTACAAGCCAATTTCAAGATTTTTGAAAAAATAATCAATAACATACATGTAAAAATTCATAAAATATACAATGACTCATTAATCTAAAATAATGAGTCATTTTTGTTGTTGTTCAGTTGTGATATAATTTATTTGGTGATATTTATGGAATATATTTTAAATGATTTAAAAGATACTGAAAAGTTTGGACAACTTTTTGCAAAAGCTTTAAAAAAACAAGATGTTATATCTTTGATTGGTGATTTGGGAGCCGGAAAAACTACTCTTACTAAATCTATTGCAAAAAGTTTTGGAATTGAAGAAAGTGTAACCAGTCCGACTTTTTCATTGGTAAATACATACTACGGTGATGTTGAATTAAATCATATTGATTTGTATAGATTAGAAGATGAGATGGAGATAGAATCTTTGGATATAGATGAATTGTTGTATCCAGAAGGAATTACTATCATTGAATGGGCAAGTCAAGCACAGTCTTATATGCCTAGAAATTTAATTGAAATTTACATTGAAAAAACTGGTGATGTTTCCAGAAAAATTAGAATTGACGGGAACAACAAAAGAGAAAAAGAAATTATAGAGGAATTAAATGAAAATTTTAGCGATTGATACTTCAACTATGATTAGCTCTTGTTCTTTGATGGAAGATGGACTAATCGTTGGAGATTATAATATAAATCAAAAGAAAACTCACAGCGAAACTTTGGTTTTGATGATTGAGCAAATGCTTGAAAAATTAGATACAGATATTGAAGATGTGGACGTGTTTGCGGTGTGCAAGGGACCTGGATCTTTTACTGGTCTTAGAATTGGAATGACCACTGCAAAGACTTTTGCACAAGTTTTCGATAAAAAAATCGTCGGCATATCTACCTTGGAAGCTTTGGCTAATATGATTAGCACTGACAAAATCATTATTCCTATTTTGGATGCGAGAGGTGGGAGAGTTTACTACTCGATGTTCACTAACGATTCAAAATTAGAACGTTTGATGGATGATGATTTGATTTATTTTGAAGATTTGGTTGAACAACTTGACGATGATAAGGAATATATTTTCGTGGGAGATGGAGTGTATTCTTTCTTAGATGAAATCAAATCTAAGAAGAACTTCCACCTTGCAAATTCTTCGTTGAATAATTGTATTACAAGGTCGATTTGTGACTTGGCAAATAAAACTGAGACATTTGATAGCTATTACACTCTTAGTCCAGATTATGTGAGAAAATCACAAGCGCAACGAGATTACGAAAGAAGACACAGTAATGATAATTAGACAGATGGATTCCTTTGATTTGGATGATGTTGTAGAAATTGAAAGGGAAAGTTTTTCAGATGCTTGGAGCAAAATGGGATACGAAGCTTGTTTAAAAAATGAATTCAATCACTATTTTGTAGGAGAAAAAGATGGAGAAATCGTAGGAGTTTTTGGGTTTTCAGTAGTTGTTGATGAAGCTGAATTACAAACAATTTCTGTGAAAAAAAGTTGCAGAAACTGTGGGATTGCAACTGAATTTATAAAATTTATGTTAGATTTTTGCAGAAAAGAAAGTGTCAAAAATATTTACTTGGAAGTTAGAGAATCTAACTTTGAGGCTATTAATCTTTACACGAAATTTGGATTTCAAAAAAACGGTAGAATTAATGGATATTACGAAACTCCAAAAGAGGATGCATTGAGGATGATGTTGAATATGGAAGAAATAAATGAAAATATAATTACGCTTGCAATTGAAACATCTTGTGATGAAACAAGTGTTGCTATTGTCAAAAATGGAAGAGAAGTAATGAGCAATGTGATTTCTTCTCAAATTGATGTACACAAAAGATACGGAGGAGTTGTTCCAGAAGTTGCAAGTCGACTTCATTTGGAAGCTATGAACTCCATTTTGCAACAGTCGTTGGATGAGGCTAATATTACTTTGAAAGATGTGGATGTGATTTGCGTTACAAAGGGCCCAGGACTTATTGGAGCTCTTTTGGTTGGAATATCTTGTGCGAAATCATTGAGTTTTTGTTTGAAAAAACCACTTGTAGGTGTTAATCACATGCAAGGGCATATTTGCGCAAACTACATTAACCACAAAGAATTAGAACCTCCATTCATTTCCTTGGTTGTATCAGGAGGACACACTTATCTTATAGATGTTTTGGATTACCAAAATTATGAAATAATTGGATCTACAAGAGATGATGCTTGTGGAGAAAGCTATGATAAGGTCGCTCGTGCTTTGGGATTGGAATATCCAGGGGGACCTGTTATTGACAGGCTTGCAAAACAAGGAAATCCAACAGCGATAGATTTTCCAAGAGTAATGCTTGAAAAAGACAGTTACGATTTTAGTTTTAGTGGATTGAAAACAGCTGTTCTAAATTATTTGAACAATAAAAATCAAAAAAACGAAGAAATAATAAAAGAAGATGTTGCAGCATCTTTCCAAGAAGCTGTCATAGATGTTTTGGTTGAAAAATCTTTTAGATTATTAGAAGAAAAAAATCAAAAAACTTTCGTTCTAAGTGGTGGAGTTGCAGCAAATTCCAGATTAAAAGAAAGAGTTTTGGAAAAAGCAGAAGAAAAAGGAATACAAGTCTACTTCCCAGACAAAATCTTGTGTACAGATAATGCTGCAATGATTGCAACTGCTGGATATTATGATTATATCAACGGAAAACAAGACGGACTTGATTTGAAAGTTTATCCTAATTTAGAATTATAAATTTTAGCTAGAAAATTAAATATTAACATCAAAAAAGGAGTGCTCACTTTAAAATGAGCACTCCGTATTTTTTATTCAACTGTAACTGATTTTGCTAAGTTACGTGGTTTATCTACGTCTAAGCCTTTTTTCAAGGAAGTATGATATCCCAATAATTGTTCAGGAACTACTGAAAGTATAGGGTACAATAATTCTAAAGTTTTAGGAATGAAGATGATTTCTTCTGAGAAGTCTTTCATATTGTCATTTCCTTCAACTGTGATTGTGAATACTTTCGCTCCTCTTGTCACAACTTCTTGAACGTTTGAAATTGTCTTTTCAGCTAATTTTGATTGTGTGATAACTGATAATGCTGGAGTGTTTTGTTCTATTAAAGCGATTGAACCGTGTTTTAATTCTCCTGCAGGGAATGCTTCAGTGTGAATGTAGGATATTTCTTTTAACTTCAAAGCTCCTTCTTTTACACTCAAGAAGTCAAGTCCACGTCCAATAAAGAACATCGATTTATCTTCCTTGATAGCTTCAGCTATTTTTTCAGTTATAGGTTCTGTTTTTAATGTTTCATCTATTTTTTCAGGCATTGTTTTTAATTCTTCGATGTATTTTGAATACTCAACATCTTCAATTGTGCCTAATTTTTTTGCGAAATCCAAAGCCAACATTATCACTGTAACTAATTGTGAAATGTATGCTTTAGTACTGGCTACTGCAATTTCAGGACCGGCCAAAGTGTAGATAACTTTGTCAGCTTCTCTTGCTATTGATGAGCCAACTACGTTTGTAATCGCCAAGATTTTTGCGCCTTTGTTTTTGGATTCTCTAAGAGCTGCCAATGTATCAGCAGTTTCTCCTGATTGAGAAATCAAAATCACTAGAGTGTTTTCATCGATAAATGGATCGTTGTATCTAAATTCTGATGCGATATCAGTAATTACAGGGATTTTCGCTAATTTTTCAATAGCAACTTTGCCAACTTCACCTGCATGATAAGCTGTACCACATGCAACGATGTATACTTTGTTGATTTTCGATAATTCTTCTTTAGTTAATGAATTTTCTGCAAAATCTATTACGTTATTTTTTACATTAACTTCCAAAGTCTTCTTAACAACTTCTGGTTGTTCGTGAATTTCTTTTAACATAAAATGATCGTAGCCACCTTTACTAGCTTGATCAATTGTCATGTCTACAGTTTTAACTTCACGATCTACTTTTTCGAAATCTTTGTCGTAAATTGTGTAGTTTTTCTTGTCAATTTCTACGATGTCTCCATTTTCCAAATACACGATGTCTCTTGTGTATTTTAAAACAGAAGGAATATCACTTGCTAGAATTATTCCGTCGTCACATTTTCCTAAAATCAACGGAGATTCTTTTCTTACAGCGATTAGTTTGTCTTTTTCGTATTCTGAAACAATTCCTAATGCATAAGCTCCCTTTAATCTTTTGATTGTAGATTTTACTGCTTCTAATAAATCGTCTTTATAGTACTGGCTAATCAATGCAACAACAATTTCTGTGTCCGTTGTCGATTTGAATGTGTAGCCATTATCTTCCAATTCTTTTTTTAATTCTTTATAATTTTCGATGATACCGTTGTGAACAACTGAAAATTCGCCGTCTTCGCTTACTTGTGGGTGAGCGTTAATTTCGTTTGGTTCACCGTGAGTTGCCCATCTAATGTGACCAATTCCGACACTTGCGTCATTGTCAATTTCATCGATAGAATCTATTAAATTTTGTAATTTTCCTTTTCTTTTTACTGTTTCGATTTTGTCTGTTACTACAGAAATACCGCTTGAATCATATCCTCTGTATTCCAGAGATTTTAATCCGTTTAATATGATTTCTACGGCTGATTTTTCGCCGTTATAACATACTATTCCGCACATATATTTACCTCCAAATTTTTTAGAGATACACTTCATTATTTTTGTTTCAAAATTGCTCTTGAACTTTGTTAAATGCTAAGGCTGTGTTACCTATAGAGCTCCCGCCGAAAAATTCGATAACTCTATCCCTCGTTAACCGTAAAGGTCTGGCGCTTTTTTGTTTTTATCTCTTGAGATATTATATCAAATATAAAATGTAGTGTAAATTTTATTAGCAAATTGCAATAATTTTGTAACAAATGAAAAAATAATAATGATTTTCACTTGACATTAATACTCTTTATCAATATAATATCAATGTAATAGATTTAAACGTTTAAATGAAGGTGATTAAATGAATTTGGCATTAGTGCCACTCAATGAAGATTTTGAAATCGTAAAAATAAAAAAAATAAAAGATGATTCACAAAAAAAATTATTGAATAATATGGGTTTTGTTGAAGGAGCAGTAGTTACGGTTGTTTCAGAAAGCTACGGAAATTTGATAGTTAAAATAAAAGGTTCAAGAGTGGCTATAGGAAAAGATATAGCTATGAGAATTATGGTAAATCATATTTAATTAAGGAGGATACATAAGTGGATAACGAAATGAATCTTAAACACGCCGAAGTAGGAAAATACTACAGAGTTGTTAAGATTTTGGGAAAAGGTCCTGTTAAAAGAAGAATAATGGATATGGGTATTACAAAAAATGTAGAAATCTATATCAGAAAAGTAGCACCATTAGGAGATCCAGTTCAAATTAATTTGAGAGGATATGAACTAAGTCTTAGAAAAGATGATGCAGAAAATATTTTAATAGAAATTATAGATAAATAATTAGGAGGACTTATGTCAATAAGAATTGCTTTAGCAGGTAACCCTAATAGTGGTAAGTCCACGATGTTTAACGCGTTGACAGGATCCAATCAATATGTTGGTAACTGGCCAGGCGTTACTGTAGAAAAAAAAGAGGGAACTTTAAAAAATAACAAAGATATTAAAATTACCGACTTACCGGGAATTTACTCGCTTTCTCCATATACTTTGGAAGAAGTTGTTAGTAGAAATTACTTAATAAACGAAAAACCAGATGTAATTATTGATGTTGTGGATGCTTCAAATATTGAAAGAAACTTGTATCTTACAACACAATTATCTGAAATTGGAATTCCAATGGTTTTGGCATTTAATATGATGGATGTCGTTAAGAAAAATAACGATAAATTAAACACAAAACTAATATCTGAAAAATTGGGAATTCCAATAGTTGAAGTATCAGCACTTAAAAAATTAAACTTGGATGAATTAATTGAAGTTGCACAAAAACAAGTGAAATCTCATCATGAATCGATAAAATCATTTAGTGATGAAATTGAAAATGTGCTTACTGAAATAGAAAATAGTGTAGAATCCATTAAAAATTCTGAATCAAAAAGATGGTTTGCTGTAAAAGCTTTGGAAAGAGATGAAAAAGCATTACAAGCTGTTCATATCACTGATGAAGAAAAAGCAAAAGTTGAAGAAATTGTTTCAAAAATTGAAGAAGAATACGATGATGATGGTGAATCCATAATTACAGATGAAAGATATACATTCATTACTTCAGTAATTTCAGATTCTGTACAAAAAGGAAGATTGGGATTAACAACTAGTGATAAAATCGACAGGGTGGTTACGAATAGATTTTTGGCATTACCAATTTTCGTATTGATAATGATAGCCGTTTACTTTATTGCGGTAAAGGTTGTTGGTGGTCCTCCATTCCACGATTGGTGGGCAGATACTGTGATGGGAACTGCATTAGCTGATTTAGCTACAAAAGGATTAGAAGCAATCGGAACTAGCGAATGGGTAACAAGCCTTGTTGTAGATGGTATTGTTGCCGGCGTTGGTGCAGTATTGGGATTCTTGCCTTTGGTTGCAACGTTGGAATTATTGTTAGCTATTTTAGAAGATATAGGATACATGTCAAGAATCGCATTTATGTTGGATAGAATGTTCAGAAAATTTGGTTTATCTGGTAAATCATTTATTCCAATCTTAATTGGTACTGGTTGTTCAGTTCCAGGAATTATGGCAACAAGAACTATTGAAAATGAAAACGACAGAAAAATGACTATCATCGTTGCATCATTCATGCCTTGCGGTGCAAAAACAGAAATCATAGCATTATTTGCAGCAGCGATTTTCGGTCAATGGTGGTTTGCTCCATTATTGTATTTTACAGGAATTTTGGCAGTAATAATCAGTGGCCTTATTTTGAAAAAGACAAAAGCTTTTTCAGGAGAACCAGCTCCATTCGTAATGGAACTTCCTGAATATCACAAACCAACTGTTTCAAATGTTTTGCGTGTAACTTGGGATAGAACTAAATCATTTATCATAAAAGCAGGTACAATAATCTTAGTTGCATCAATTTGCGTTTGGATTTTACAAAGTATTTCTGTTAAGGGAGAATTTGTTCATTTCGCTGATGATAGTACCGATACTATATTGGCGTTCATCGGAAAAATATTCGCACCATTGTTTGCTCCATTAGGATTCGGAAATTGGACTGCAACTGTAGCTTCATTCTTAGGAACTGTTGCTAAAGAAATGGTAGTCAGCGTTTACGGAATAGTTTCTGGTGTAGGTAATGATACAGGTAAAATAGCTGATTTGGTAAAAAGTAACTTCACTATAGCATCTGCTTTGAGTTTCTTGGTATTCAACCAATTAACAGTTCCTTGTTTTGCGGCAGTTGGTGCTATAAAAGAAGAAATGAATTCTTCAAAATGGACAGCATTTGCGATTATTTATCAAATTGTTTTTGCATATTTAATATCGTTTATGGTATATCAATTCTTAAATGTGTTGGTAGTAAAACAACCATTTACAATTATGACAGCAATAGCGCTTGTAGTGTTGGTTGGAACGTTGTATATGATATTTAGAAAAGATAAATACAAAAACAATCAATCAAAAAGAGCAGTAGAATAGAGATAGAATTTTAAAGAAGGTGATTTTTTGAATATAGCTGATATAGTAGTATTATCAATAATTGTCGTAGCAATTGTGTTTGCAGTACGTCGTATGATTAAAAAAGGTGGTAGCTGCGATTGCGGTTCCACTTCTTGCCCTCATTCTAATAATTACAATAAACAATAAAAAAAGCGTGGCCTTTAGCAGAGGTCACGCTTTGTTATTGTCCTGAATTTTTTCGGTGTAATTTGTTTTATGTTTTTAAATTGTTGACAAAAATATGAATCAGATTGAAACCCAACTTCCTTTGAAATCTCGCTAACGGATTTGTCGGTGTAAGTCAAAAGCAGTAGACTTTTTTCTATTCTAAAAGTAGTCAAAATATTTGGAAGATTGCTTCCCGTGTTTTGACAAATCAATGTCGACAAATAGCTTTTTGACACGTGCAAGTGATCAGACAGAATATCCAGAGAAATCTTCTGCTCACTGTTATTGTAAATATAATCCAATGCCCTTCTGATTAATGGGTTTTCACAACCCTTTGTAAATATATTTTGGTTTGTAGTGTAATATTCTACAATTTCATGGAGTATTTCATCAAGATTTTCAGATTCATCATTTTCTATTTTAGACAATAATTTGTTTTTTTCGGTTTCGCAAAATTTTAGACTCTGATTATCGCTTATATTCTTAATTTGGTTCCAGCAAAATATTCCCAACAATTGAATAATTGTGTTCTTTTGGGATCTTATATTAGTTTCTGAATTTTGCCAAATATTCAACAATTTGTCAGCTAATTCATGTGCTTCTTTATTCGATTTTAGCTGAACAGCCTTTATTAACTTTGATTCCAATTCGAACATATACAATTCCTTTCATTTTTTGAGTGTTACGAACTAATTATATAACTAATTTGATTGAAATTGCAAGAAATGATATATTTTTGCAATTTGATTTGATTTTAATATATAATTAATGAAGAGGTAATTATGAAAAGAATTTTAATTTTGTGTATGTGTTTGCTGTTTTTATCCACAAAATCACTTGCGAATACGGATGTAGTTCTGGATAAAATAATTGAGAAAGACGTCTCCGATTTGTCAGAAAAATTGACGGAAGAAGTTTACGATAAAAATGCGAACTTAGTAATAGTAAATGAAAAAAAAGAAAGCGACATAATTTCAGCTCTAAGCTTTGCATATAAGAATAAAGCGGCGATTTTGCTTATTCAAAATGATGGAGCGTATATAAAGAAAGAAAGTCCAATATTAAAAGAAGATAATAGGTTGAAAGCTAAAAACGTGTATATAATCGGCGGACCCAAATCAGTTTCAGAAGAAATTGCTGATAATTTGAAATTGAGCGGTTTGTTGGTTACAAGAATTGACGGCAGAGATCGTGTAGAAGTATCCAAGAATGTCATCAAAGAGAACACAAACCTAAATCCTACAGATACTTTAGTTATTAGCGATTTGTCTAATTTCAATTTTATTCAAGCAAAGATGGGCTACTATTTAAAAAATGGATACGCGATTACATTTGTACAAGGTAAAAAATTTGACGAATCAATTACCAAATTTGCTATCGACAAGGGGATTTCAAATATTTTGATTGACCAACCGACATCTATAATAAGTAGTGAATACGATGAGAAATTAAAACAAAATGGTTTCAAAGTCACACGAAATGATTACAGATCGGTTTATGATGCAAACTATGCTCAAAACTCAGATATCAAGTATTCTAAAATTATTTTTACAGAATACAAAGATATCCGAACATCTTTATTGGCATCATATGTGAGTCTACAAAAAAATTACGTAAATATTTTGGTAAATGAAGGAAATGTAGACAAGACTACCAATAAACTTCTCACGACATCTATACAAAATGGTGTATATATAGGAAAAGGGGAAGAAAATTTCGAAAAATTAGCAAAAAAATTGGATTTATACTACAAAGTTGAACAAAAATGACAGTTTTTTAATCATTTTAGCTAAAAAACTTTAAAAAAAATGGTATTTAGGGTATAATATTAGCTGGAATTTCTATTTTAAGTGAAATTAATTTAAGTTTTAAATAAAAATTAGGAGGAAAGTATGAGCGCAGTGCTTGTAAGTAAAGAAAATAATCAAGCGGTATTCACATGTGAAATACCTGCAGAAGATTTCAATAACGCAATTGAGGAAAGTTATAAAAAGAATAGATCTAGATTTAGTTTAAAAGGATTTAGAAAAGGTAAAGTTCCAAGAAAAATGTTGGAAAGAGCTTATGGTGAAGGATTATTCTACGAAGATGCTGTAAATCTTTTATTACCAGGAATTTACGAAAAAGCAATCGAAGAATTAGAATTAGAACCAGTTTCTCAACCAGACATTGATCTTGATGACATTACTGAAAACAATGATGTAAAAGTAAAATTCACTGTTGATTTGAAACCAGAATTCGAATTAGGTGATTATTCTAATCTTTCAGCAGAAATCGAAGAATACAAAGTAACTGATTCTGATGTTGATTTGAAAATTAACCACGAATTAGAATCAAACGCAAGAGTTCAAGAAGTTGAAGGAAGAGAAGCTAAGGAAAATGACACTGTTTCTATCAATTTCAAAGGTTTTGTAGAAGATAAAGCATTTGACGGTGGCGAAGCTGAAGATTACGAATTAGTTTTAGGTTCACACACATTTATTCCAGGATTTGAAGAACAAATCGTAGGTCACAATGTTGGAGACGAATTTGATGTTAATGTTAAATTCCCAGAAGATTACCACGAAGATTCTTTAAAGGGAAAAGATGCTAAGTTTGAATGCAAAATCAATTCAATCAAAGAAAAAGTATTACCTGAATTAGATGATGAATTCGTAAAAGATGTTTCTGAATTCGATACTCTTGACGAATACAAGAAAGACATCAAAGAACACTTAGAAAAAGACAACGAACAAAGACAATTAGTTGAAAAACAAAACAAATCTGTAGAAGCTTTGATTGATGCTACTGAAATTACAGTTCCAGAATCAATGATTGAGAACGAAGTTAATCGTCAATTCCAAGATTTTGCAAGAAGAGTTCAACAAATGGGCTTAAATACAGATCAATACTTCCAAATCACTAACACTTCAGAAGAAGATGTTAAAAACGAATTAAGAGCTAACGCTGAATTAAAGGTTAAAGGTGATTTGGTATTAGAAAAATATATCGAAAAAGAAGCAATCGAATCTACAGATGAAGAATTAGATGAACAATTAAAAGAATTCGCTAAAGTTTACGGACAAGACGACGAAGAAAAATTCATCGAAGAATTCAAAAATAGTCCAAACGTAGAATTCTTAAAAGAAGACATCAAGAGAAAGAAAGCATTAGAAAAATTAGTAGAAATCACTAAATTTGAAACAAAGAAAGCTGAAGAAACAAAAGAAGATAAATAATATTTCAATATATTAGAATTAATAATAGGAGGTTATTATTATGCCATCTTTAGTACCAATGGTTGTAGAACAAAGTAATAGAGGCGAAAGATCTTACGATATTTTCTCTCGACTTTTAAAAGAAAGAATTATTTTCGTCACAGGCGAAGTTAATGATCAGATGGCGGATCTTGTTATAGCTCAATTATTGTTCTTAGAAAGTGAAGATCCAAAAAAGGATATTCAATTATATATCAATTCACCAGGAGGTTCTGTAAGTGCAGGATTAGCGATATACGATACTATGCAATACGTTAAACCAGATGTTTCAACAATCTGTGTAGGAATGGCTGCTAGTATGGGAGCAATCCTTCTAACAAGTGGTGCAAAAGGAAAAAGATATGCACTTCCAAATGCAGACACTTTAATCCATCAACCACTTGGTGGAGCACAAGGACAAGCTAGTGATATCGAAATTCACGCTAAGAATATTTTGAAGAAGAGAGAATTATTAAACAAGATATTATCTGAAAGAACTGGACAACCTCTAGAAAAAATTGAAAGAGATACAGACAGAGATTTCATACTAACAGCAGAAGAAGCAAAAGAGTATGGATTGATAGACGAAGTTATATATACTTCTAAATAAGGAAATATTTATGCCAAAAAATGAAAATCAATATAAATGTTCTTTTTGCGGTAAATCACAAGATGAAGTCAGAAAATTAATTGCTGGACCTGGAGTATTTATTTGCGATGAATGTGTTTCATTATGTAACAGCATAATAGAAGAAGAATTCAAAGATATAGATAATACCCAAGAAAGAATTGATTTGCCTAAGCCAATCGAAATCAAGGATGTGCTTGATGATTATGTAATCAAACAAGAAGAAGGCAAGAAAGCCTTGGCTGTTGCAGTATATAATCATTACAAAAGAATTAATTCTAATCTAATGAACAATGATGTAGAATTACAAAAATCAAATATTTTATTGGTGGGTCCAACTGGAAGCGGAAAAACACTTTTAGCTGAAACTTTAGCCAAGATATTGGATGTTCCTTTTGCTATTGCCGATGCAACTAGCCTTACAGAAGCTGGATATGTCGGAGAAGATGTAGAAAATGTAATTTTGAAGCTTATTCAAGCGGCGGATTACGATATCGAAAAAGCAGAACAAGGAATCATCTACATTGACGAAATCGACAAGATTACTAGAAAAAGCGAAAATCCTTCCATCACTAGAGATGTTAGCGGTGAAGGTGTACAACAAGCTTTGTTAAAAATAGTTGAAGGTACAATTTGTAATGTACCGCCACAAGGTGGAAGAAAGCATCCTAATCAAGAATATATTCAAGTTGATACAAAAAATATTTTATTCATTGTCGGTGGAGCTTTTGACGGCTTAGAAAAAATAATCGAAAAAAGAACAGAAACAAAATCAATAGGTTTTGGTGCAGATTTGGGAGAAAATGAACACAAGAGAATTTCTGAATTGTTCAAAGATATTAGGCCAGAAGATTTGATTAAATTTGGTTTAATTCCTGAATTTGTAGGAAGAATTCCAGTTTTAGTTACACTTGATGAACTAGATGAACAAGCTTTAATTAAAATACTTTTGGAACCTAAAAATGCAGTTATCAAACAATATCAAGAATTATTCAAAATGGATGATGTTGAGTTAGAATTTGATGAAGATGCATTGAAAGCTATCGCCAAGTTGGCTTACGATAGAAAAACAGGTGCCAGAGGTTTGAGAACAATAATAGAAAAATCTTTGATGAATATTATGTTTGAGCTACCATCAAGACAAGACATTTCCAAAGTAATTTTGACAAAAGAAAGTGTACTAGAAGGAAAAGACCCAAAACTTGTTTTTAAAACAAATAATAAATAACACAAATAGCTCACTTTAGGTGAGCTATTTTTATCAATAGATTAAATTCGAAAGAGGAGTTTGATGAAAGAATACTATACAATATCAGAAAAGAAACTTCCAATAATCGCGTTGCGTGGTTTGTGGTTGTTTCCAAATAATATCCAACATTTTGAAGTTGGAAGAGAAGTTTCATTAAATGCTTTAAATGCTAGTTTGCTCAGAAATTCTGAGATTTTTATTTGTACGCAAAAAGATCCAATGGTAGAAAACATTACAAAAGAAGATTTTTATCATACAGGAGTTCTTGCAAGTATCAAACAAACTATTAAAATGCCAAATGGAAATGTCAGAGTTTTGGTTGAAGCTTACGACAGAGCTAAAATCGTAGACTTTGTTGAAAACGACAGTTTCTTAGAAGCAAACGTAGAAGTTATGGAATACGATAAAACAAAATATCATCCTACAGATAAATCACTGACTATGATTAGGATGATTATTTCTTCGTTTGAAAGCTTGGCAGAAATTATCAAAAAACCATTACCACAAGATTTGCTTGGGGGACTTTTAAACGAAGAAGATCCAAGTTCTTTGATAGATACAATTTCAATGCTAATTTCATTAAACGACAAGGATTCAATTTTATTATTGGAAACTTTGGATATGGATGAAAGAATTGAGTTGGTGTACAAATTTGTAATAAAAGAAATTGAGTTTTTGAAGATAAAAGAAGATATCGAAGAAAGAACAAACAAGGAAATATCTGACACACAAAAAGAGTATTTTCTTCAGGAACAATTGCGTCAAATCAAGATGGAATTGGGTGAAGAATACGACATTGAAGACACAGATGATTATGCCAACAAAGTTAAGAAATTAAAACTTAAAAAAGATTCTGAAGAACACGTCTTAAAGGAAATCAACAGATTATCTTCTATGAATCCAAATAATCCTGAAAGCACAGTGATTAGAAATTATATCGATCAAGTATTGGATATTCCTTGGAACAAAAAATCAAAAAGTTCGATTGATTTAAAAGTTGCTGAAAAAGTTCTAAATGATGGTCATTTTGGACTTGAAGATGTTAAGAAAAGAATTTTGGAATATTTAGCTGTTAAGAAGATGACTGGATCATTAAAAGGACCTATCCTTTGTCTAGTTGGACCTCCAGGGGTTGGTAAAACTTCAATTGCAAGATCAATCGCTGAAGCAACTAATAGAAAATTCGTATCCATGAGACTTGGTGGCGTACGTGATGAAGCAGAAATCAGGGGTCACAGAAAAACTTACATCGGAGCAATGCCAGGAAGAATTATAACTCAATTGCAAAAAGCTAAGAAATTAAATCCAGTTTTCTTATTGGATGAAATTGACAAATTAGCATCTGATTTTAGAGGAGATCCTGCAAGTGCTTTGTTGGAAGTTTTAGATCCCGAACAAAACAGCGAATTCACAGATAATTACATCGAAATCCCAGTTGATTTGTCAGATGTTTTGTTTATCACAACTGCAAATTCACAAGAACAAATTCCAGATGCGTTGTTGGATAGAATGGAAGTTATAAGAGTTACAAGTTATACAGATTATGAAAAATTTGAAATAGCTAACAGATACTTACTTCCACGTCAATTAAAAGAAAATGGAATGGACAAATCTCAATTCCACATCACAAGAGATGCTATTTATACGATTATAAACAACTACACAAGAGAAAGTGGAGTAAGAGAGCTTGAAAGAAATATCGGTAAAGTTGTCAGAAAAGCTGTCGTTAAAATTGTAAGAGATGATGTGAAAAAAGTTGTAGTTAACAACAAAAATTTGGAAAAATTCTTGGGCTCTAAATTAGTGTTAGATGATGAAATTCCAAGAGAAGATACAATCGGAGTTGTGAATGGATTAGCGTGGACACAAGTTGGTGGCGTTATCCTTACAATCGAAGCGAATGTAATGGATGGTACAGGAAAAACACAACTTACTGGAAAACTTGGAGATGTAATGAAAGAGTCTGCAATGGCTGCAATCTCATACATCAGAAGTAACCAAGAAGCTTTGGGAATAAAAGGTGAATTCTACAAAGAAAAAGACATTCACATTCACGTTCCAGAAGGTGCTGTTCCAAAAGATGGTCCATCAGCAGGTGTTACAATGGTCACAGCTTTAGTGAGTGCATTGACAGGAAGAAAAGTAAAACACGATTTTGCAATGACTGGAGAAATCACACTTACAGGTAGAGTGTTGGCAATTGGTGGAGTTAAGGAAAAAGTCTTGGCTGCTCACAGATACGGAATCAATAAAGTGTTCTTGCCAAAAGAAAACAAAAGAGATATCCAAGATATTGATCCTAAAATTAGACAAAAAATCAAATTCTATTTTACAAGTAATGTTAAAGAAATTTTGGATGAGGTATTAATCTAATGAAAATAGGCGTAATAAGTGATACTCATGGGTCTTTGGAAAATACGAAAAAAGCTCTGGAGATTTTAAAAGGTTGCGACACTATTTTGCATTTGGGAGATGTTTTGTATCACGGACCACGCAATGCTCTTCCAGAAGATTACAATCCAAAAGATTTGGCAGTTATTTTGAAATCTATGGATAATGTAATCTACACTAGAGGAAATTGTGACAGCGATGTAGATCAAATGGTAATTGAACACGATTTGACACAAAAACATAGAATATTAAATCTTGGTAAACATAGAATTTTCACAATTCATGGATATGAAGAAGATGAAGACAATAGAATTAGAATTGCCAAGGCAAATAATTGTGACATCGTAATAACAGGACACACTCACGTAAAAGTTTTGGAAGAAAAAGACGGCGTTATTTTGTTAAATCCAGGAAGCCCTTCGATTCCAAAAGACGGTGTAAAATCAGTCGCGATAATAGATGAAGATGAAATCAAACTTATAGTTACAGATACTAGCAAAGTTTTGTCATCTTTGAAAATATAAGGTCAATTAACTCAGTATTGAGTTGATTGACTGTTTAGTTAGGAAGTGAAAAAATGATTCTAATAGGCGCAAAAGACATAGAAAAATCTTTCTTAGATAAAAGCATTTTAGAAAATGTGACTTTTAATATTAACGACAATGATAAAATTGGAATCATAGGAATAAATGGTGCCGGAAAATCCACTTTATTCAATATCCTTACAGGAGAATTATCCAAAGACGGTGGAGATTTGTTCATCAAAAACGATATGAAAATAGGATATTTGAAGCAACATAATTCATTCGATTCAACAAATACTCTGTATGAAGAATGTTTGAGCGTGTTTTCAGAAGTATTGAGACTGGAACAAAAACTTCGCGAATACGAAAATCAAATGAAGAATACTGAAGATTTGGAAGATTTGATGAACAAATATCACAGAGATTTGGAAAGATTTGAATCAATGGGAGGATATCTCTATGATTCTGAAATCAAAGGGACATTAAAAGGTTTGGGATTTTCTGATGATGATTTGGATAAAAACGTCACAAATTTCAGTGGTGGTCAGAAATCACGAATAATGCTCGCGAAACTTCTTCTGCAAAAATGCGACGTATTGTTACTAGACGAACCTACCAACCATTTGGATATCAAAGCTATCGAATTTTTGGAAACTTTTTTGAAAAATTACAAGGGCGCTTGTGTGATAATTTCACACGATAGATATTTCTTAGATGGAATTGTGAACAGGATTTTTCATATGGAAAATAGAACCATCAAAACTTATGAGACAGACTACACTGATTTTATGAAACAGAGAAAAATCTACATGGATATCCAACGAAAAACCTACGAAAATCAACAACGTGAATACAAGAGACAACTTGAAATCGTCGAAAAATACACTAGCACTGATAATGCGAAGAAGAATAAACAAGGACAATCCAGAAAGAAACTTTTGGATAAAATGAAGCTTATGGATAAGCCAACGTATGACGATGGAACTTTTGGAATAAAATTCAAAATATCTTCGCCAAGCGGCAAGGACGTCTTGATGGTTGAAGATTTATCCAAAAAAATCGACGACAAGTTAATTTTTGAGAACTGTAACTTAGATATATATAAGGAAGAAAGAGTTGGACTAATCGGAGCAAATGGAGTTGGTAAAACGACTTTATTCAATATCATAACGAAAAAATTAAAACCAACTTCTGGAAAATTCAGATTAGGATCCAATGTTAATATAGGATATTTTGACCAAGAGCAGATGTATTTGAACGACAAAAACACAATTATAGATGAAATCTGGGACGAATACCCTAAAATGACTCATTACGAAATCAGAAGCGCTCTTGCTATTATGAATTTTGTAGGAGACGATATTTTCAAACTTATTGAAGATTTGAGTGGGGGAGAAAAGGCGCGTGTATCGTTGTTGAAATTGATGCTTTCAAAATCAAATTTTTTGTTGCTGGACGAACCTACCAATCACTTGGACATTGACTCTAAGGAAAGTTTGGAAGATTCTTTGATAAATTACGAAGGTACGGTTTTTGTAATTAGCCACGACAGATACTTCTTGAATAGAGTTTGTGATAAAATTATTGTGTTGGAAAAAGATAAAGCGACAACTTATCTTGGAAATTACGATTATTATCAAGAAAAAATCAACGATTTGAAAGTGGATAAAACAGAGGAAAGTTTGAACAAAACTGCCGCTTTGAAAGAAAAGAAAAAACAACGTGCTATTACTAATAATCTTAAAAAATTAAGGAAACAAATTGAGACGATTGAATCAAACATAGATAAAATTGACGAACGAATCAAAGAAATTGAAGATATGTTTTGTCAAAATGATATTTACGATGATCCTAAAAAAATTCTTCAATTAAATGAAGAATTGGAAAATCTTAACGCTGACAAAAATTCTTTGTATTCAGATTGGGAAGATAAACAATTGGAATACGAAGATTTTGATAAAAATTAAGGAGGGAAAACTTGGATTTTTTAGAAAAAAGATTTCGTCTATCTGAAAAGAAAACAGATGTTAAGACGGAATTAATGGCGGGATTTACTACATTTATGACTATGAGTTATATCTTGGCAGTGAATCCACAAATGTTGAGTCAAACTGGAATGGACAAGGGCGGAGTGTTTACGGCTAGTGTTGTTTCAAGTATCATTGCTATGATTTGCATGGCTTTCTTAGCGAACTTACCATTTGGACTCGCTCCAGGAATGGGACTTAATGCGTTTTTTACATTCACAGTCGTAAAAACTTTAGGCTATACTTGGCAATTTGCACTTACTGCTGTATTTTTGGAAGGTATTATATTTTTAATTCTTTCATTATTTAAAGTAAGAGAAATGATTTTTGATGCGATTCCAATTAATTTGAAAAAAGCTGTTAGCTGTGGAATTGGACTTTTTATAGCATTAGTTGGTTTGGTAAATTCAGGAATTATTATGCAAGGTGAAGGTACTGTATTACAATTGGGAAATCTTTTGAGTAGAGAAAGCGTAGTATTTATTGTAGGATTATTCATTATCGCTTTACTTTTAGCAAGAGAAATCAAAGGTGCGTTGATGTATGGAATTTTGGCGTCTACTATTTTGGCATTAATTTTGGGAGTGTCAAAATACCAAGGCGGATCTCCAATAACATTGCCACCATCATTAGCTCCAGTAGCTTTTAAAATACAATTCGATAAAATATTTACTTTTGATATGTTCACTGTAGTATTCACATTCTTATTTGTAGATATTTTCGATACAGTAGGAACTTTGGTTGGAGTTAGTGCAAAAGCTGGTATGTTAGATGAACAAGGAAAATTAAAAGAAGCATCTCCTGCATTATTAGCAGACGCGATTGGAACAACAATGGGAGCTCTACTTGGTACAAGTACAGTAACTACATTTGTTGAATCGGCATCAGGAGTTGCAGAAGGTGGAAGAACTGGTCTAACAGCTTTGTCAACAGCATTATTTTTCTTCCTAAGCTTATTCTTGTTCCCAGTATTCGGAATGATTCCTGCACAAGCAACAGGACCTGCACTTGTAATCGTAGGATTATTTATGCTTAGCTCAATCAAAGAAATCGACTTTTACGATTATTCAGAAGCAATTCCTGCATTCATAACAATAATTGCGATGCCATTTTGTTATTCAATCGCAGAAGGAATTTCTTTCGGAATGATAAGCTATGTATTGATAAAATTATTAGCAGGAAAAAGAAAAGATGTTTCAATTTTGATGTATATCTTGGCAATAGTATTCGTATTAAGAATAATTTGGCCATTATTTTAAATATTAAATTAAAATAGTAGTGCATTTTAAAAATGCGCTACTATTTTTTTGTTCAAAACTATTTCAAAATTTAAAATTAAATGTTATACTTTTATTGTAAACGATAACATAACTACAGAAAATACATAGATTTATGAAATTAATTGTTATAAAATCAAATAATTTAGCTAATAAAAAGAAGAAAAATAAAATAAGGAGGTTATAAATATAAGTAAAACGTCTTCTTTTTAAAAATAAAATTAAAGGAGTAAAAATATGAAGAAATTTAGCAAAAAAATATTAATGCTTTTAATGGCAATCGTAGTTTTAGTAACACCTACTTTTACAGGCGCAGTAAGACAAGAAGTACACAACAATAGAAACTATAATTGGTACATAGATCAAGGAAATACTGGCTGGGCTAGTAACTCAAATTGTGGTCCATCTTCAAGTGTAATGGTAGAAAAATGGTTCAACAGAAATACAATCTCAACAGCAGCTGGTGCAAGAGATCGTTATCCTATGCAAGGTGGATGGTGGTCCACAAACACTGTATCACAATATTTGAATGATCAAAGAATTCCAAATCGTACAATTGTATACAATGGAGAAGATACTTTGACAGATATATTGGATAATGGAAACATTGCAATTGTTTGCGTGAATACTGGATTTATTTCATTTAATAATAACAATAATTCAAACATTGGTAGATTTTACAACTACCAAGGAGGACATTTCTTAGTTGTCAAAGGATACACTCATATCAATAATAGATTGTATTTTGAAGTTTACGATCCAAACAATTGGGGAGAAATGTATTTTAACGGTCAACCAAAAGGTAAAGACAGATTATATGCAGCAAACGAATTGTCACAATCAATTTTCAGATGGTGGGGAAATATTATAGTAATAGGATAAGAATGAAAGCCTTGAAATTAATTTTCGAGGCTTTTTTTATTCACATTTTTATTTATAAATTTTTCCTATAAATAAGCCTTGATTTATTGAATAATCTTATAAATCAGAAAATAATTTTGTTTGATGTTATAATGAAGATGGTGATAAATATGTATTATGTAGGAATTGATATAGGTTCAACTGCTTCAAAGGTAGTTGTTTTAGATGATTCAAAAAAAGAAATTCTTTTCAAAAAAGTTATGCCAACGGGCTGGAGTTCTGTTGAAACAAGTAAAACTATAAAAGAATGGCTAGAATCAAATGGAGTAAACGAAGATAATAGCAAAGTTGTTGCTACAGGATACGGGAGAGTTTCTGTTCCATTTGCGGACAAAGTCGTTACAGAAATAACATGCCACGCAAAAGGCGCAAGTTTTTTCAACGATACTGATATGACTATTATCGACATTGGAGGACAAGATACAAAAGCCATAAGTTACAAAAATGGTATGGTGGAAGATTTCATAATGAATGATAAGTGTTCTGCTGGTACTGGGAAATTTTTGGAAGTAATGGCAAATCGTCTTGGTGTTGGACTGGACGAAATGTTTGATTTGGCAAGAACTGGAAAAGATGTGAAAATTTCTTCGATGTGTACGGTTTTTGCTGAAACAGAAATCATTTCATTAATTGGAAAAGGCACACCAAAAGAAGATATTGCTTGTGGTGTAATTAATTCTATCATTAATAAAGTGAAGACTTTGGTTCACAGACTTCCTGCTACGGATTATTATTTCTTAACTGGAGGTTTTTCGGGAAATGATTATATGACAGAACACTTGTCACAACTTCTGTCAGCAACCGTAGAAACAAATGAAAACGCGAGATTTGCAGGAGCGATAGGAGCAGCAGTCTTGGCAAGATAATGGATTATTTAGATATTAGAAAAAACGCATATATTGATGCACTCACTTTGAGTAAATCAACAACTGTTGTTTCATTGTGGGGCAGAGTTCCATGGGAAATCGTTGAGAGTTTTGGAGTTACAACAGTGTATTCTTATGGAATAGACAGGGAAGTCACAGAAGATTATACAGATAATAATTACTGTGATATGTTGAATTCTTCTTTTGCTTATTTGGAACTTGGAAGATGTCCTTTTATGTTTAGTTCATCGTTTTTCATTGTAGATGATAGTTGCAAAATTCGCTACGAAACTTTGAAAAAGAAAACTGACAAAGATGTTTTCGTGTACAAATACAGGGATTATAAATCTTTGATTGAGTATTTGGAAGGTAAACTGGACAAAAAATTTGACGAAGAAAAATTTAATGATTTAATTGAAAAATCCAGAGAAATTTCATCTCTTATATTCAATCTCAGAAAATGCGATATTGATGAGAGAAGAATATACGAGGTGGAATATTTCTCAAAATTTATCTTCGACATAGACAAAAGAATAGAATTCATCAAAAAACATATAGATGATTCTTTTAGGGATAAATCATCTGTAAAACTTCAGGCAGCAGCTGGAGTGTACAAAAAATTTGATCAATTAATCAAAGAAGGCTATTTTTGTGAAGGCGAATATCACGATATTTTTACAAAAAAAGGGTTTGAATACATAGATGAAAAGTACAAGCAATTCGATTTCAAACCAGATTATGTTATTAATAACTGTAGCCAATTTGATTGTGATGATAATGTAATTACTTACTAGGGGGTATAAAAATGGCAGATTACAGAAAAATGTGGGAAGATTTAGGAATGGATGTCGATCAACACGACGTTTTGTGTGAAGTTTTACCACAAGCATTTGGTGATGTATATTTATCACAAGAAAATAGACCAGAAAAAATGGATTATTTCAACATGGTTGTTGCAGAAATCCACGGAATTAGACCAGCTGAATTAATCGAATTCCAAAAAAACGGCGGAAAAGTTGTAGGAACATTCTGTATTCACGTTCCTGATGAAGTAGTATTTGGTTGTGGAGCTATCAATACTGGTTTGTGTTCAGGATCACAATTTTGGGTACCAGGTGGAGAAAAATATCTTCCAACTGCAACATGTCCACTAATCAAAGCATCTCTAGGTGCTAGATTTGAAAAAACTTGTCCATTCTTTAGACTTGCAGACTTATTCGTCGGAGAAACAACATGCGACGGTAAGAAAAAAGCTTGGGAAATCATGTCAAAAGATGCTCCAATGTACATCTTTGATTTGCCACAAATGAAAAGAGACAAAGACGTTGAATTTTTCAAAGACGAAGTTTACAGATACATCGCAAGAATCGAAGAATTAACTGGCAACAAATTAACTCCAGAATCTCTTCACGATGCAATTGTTTTAATCAACAACAAAAGACGTGCAATGCAAAGATTGTGGGAATTCCGTAAATTAGACAATGTCCCAATCAGTGGTAAAGACTGCTTATTGATTTCACAAATCGCATTCTACGATGATCCAACAAGATTTGCACAAAAAGTTAATGAACTATGCGATGAATTGGATAAGAGAAAAGAACAAAACATTAGCGTATATAAAAAAGGCGCTACAAGATTAATGTTAACAGGAACTCCATTATCTATTCCAAACTGGAAACTACACCACATCATTGAATCAAGTGGAGCAGCTGTTGTATGTGAAGAAATGTGTACAGGTTCAAGATATTTTGAATTAACTGTAGATGAATCTGGAAAAACTATGGACGAAATGGTTGATCACCTAACAGATAGATACATGAAAGGTATCAACTGCGCATGTTACACTCCAAACACTGAAAGAGTTGACGACATTATCAGACTTGCAAAAGAATACAACGTTGATGGTGTAATCGATGTTAACTTAAAATTCTGTAACATTTACGATACAGAAGGTCACATTGTAGAAAAAGAACTTAAAGATCACAACATTCCAGTATTGGGAATTGAAACTGATTATACAGACGAAGACAGCGAACAATTGAAGACAAGAATTGAAGCGTTCGTTGAAATGATAGAAAATGGCAGATAAAATGAACTACATCTTGTTCAAAGATGTGGCAAACGGACAAAAACTTTACGATTTAATCAAAGAAAATTCTATCAAAGCTACGATTGCACCAACACCAAGAGTATTGGATGTGTGTTGTGGGATTTCTATATTGTATGATAACTTGGAAGACAAACCGAAAATCGAAAAAATCATAGAAGAAAACAACATCGAAATCAAAGGCTTTCACGAAATAGAACGAGACATTAATCCTAACAGGATGAAGTTTCTATAAATTGTAAAATCAAAAGAGCACACGCAGTGCTCTTTTTTCATGCTTGTGAAAAGCTTAAATATGGTAAAATAATAGTAGCAATAAAAAGGAGAATAAAAATGAGAGCTGGAATTTTTCAATTTATGAATGATGCTGTTAATTTAATTAATAGCCGTTACAAATTCATAAACTTTGTTGCAGAAGAAACAAAAGAGTTTTTCAGTAAAGTTTTTGAAAAAAACGAAGATGTTATTAATATTAACGCACGTGTAAAAAAAGAAGACAGCATCAAAGAAAAAATACTAAAACAAAATTATTATATAAAATGTAAAGACGTAGAGGATGTGTTCAATCTATTTCCAGATTTGATTGGAGTTAGAATAGAATGTCGTTTCAATGAAAATGAAAAAGATTTGTACGAATATTTGAAAAGACTTTTTTATTACAAAGATGACAATGGCTACTATTATTCCAAGTATGATATGAGAATCAGACTTAACCTGGATCAACCACAACCACAAAAACAAAAAAACGGGTTCGAAATCTATAAAATCGACGCTATTTTCGTGGAAAATGACGACATGAAAATCAATTTCGAAGTGCAAATCAAATCCATGGTCAATGTGTTCTGGGGAGAGGTAGATCATTCGATTTTGTACAAAAATTCAAACTACGTTATGACAGAAGATTTGATACGTGATGTGATGTACTCAATCAAAAATAACCTTACAATTATCGACAAGCAACTCAACAGCGTTTACAAAAAAATGATGACAGTGGAATCCAACGAAGATGACGCTACAAGACAACAATTTAAAAGCATCATAACAAAAATGATTCACGATGGTTACATTCTCAAACTGAAATACAACTTAGGTTTTGTAATAGATATGAGAAACATAGCAAATGTAGTGAGCGATTATTTGTTTTCTGTAATGGATGTTTTGGAGAAAAAACAATACGAAGAAAGATTGATCGACATACTAAACAAGGTCAATGCCATAAGTAACAAGCCAATTAGTTTTGGTGAATTGTATGATTTTTCAGATATGGAATTTGGGGATTACATTCACACTTCATTTGCACAAGGACTTAATAGCAGACTGGACAAGGACTTCAACTGGAACTTCTGTTTGTCGATATTATTTGCGCTTGATGACAGAGAAAACAACGAAATTTTTATGGACTTTGTGTATTATGTGATATATTCCATAAAAAAAGTCATCGAAAAAGAAATCAGCAACTGCAATATAAACCAAACTTACCAAGATATTTTGACGGATAAATTAATGAAAGAAAGCATAAAATATTTGTCAGAATCGTATAATATTAATAATTTTTCACAAAATTCATTCGAAATAATTGGAGAAATCGTGGAAGATTTCGTAAAAGATGTCGAAAGTGTGGAAGATATCGAAAAATTAGATTTCTTAGCATTGAGAAACAAATTCTTGGAAAAATTTGAAGGAATAAAAAATGAAGATTAGATGTGGAACTGATATACTAAGGGTTTCACGAATAGAAAACATCAAAAATCTGGATAAATTTATGAAAAAAGTCTTCACTGAACGTGAAATTTCATACATTGAATCCAAAAATAGAAGTTTTGAGACAATTACGGGGATGTTTTGCATGAAAGAGGCAGTGTCAAAAGCTTTGAAGACTGGAATTGGTAAAATGAGTTTTATGGATGTAGAGTCTATACATGATGATGGATTAGTTGTAAAATTAAATACAGATAAATTTCCAAAAGTTTTAGATATTGATGCATCCATTTCTCACGATGAAGAATACGCAATAGCAATGTGCGTGTTGATGTTGGAGGATTAAAATGGATTTTACAATAAAAAAACGCGATCCTTTTTCCAATAAAGGAAACTACGGAAGAGTCTGCATAGTCGGTGGATCTGACGGAATGTGTGGCAGTGTGTACTTGGCAAGTATGGCAGCACTTCGTTGTGGTAGTGGATTGGTGTACACAATTGTCCCTGAAGTAATCTCAGAAATTATGCAAATTAAATCCGTTGAGAATATAATACTTCCACTTGAGTGTGTCGACAAAAAATTGAGTGACAATTCTATTTTTCAGATTTTAGAATATATTTCCAATAAAAACTGTGTCGCAATAGGTTGTGGTATGGGAAAAGACAAGTTAAATTACGAATTGATAAAATCCGTACTCAAAAACTTCCACAAACCAGTGTTGATAGATGCTGATGGATTGAACTCAATAAAAGACTTCAGTGAACTAGAATACGATGATTATTCTGTTGCGATAACTCCACATCCGCTTGAATTTAGTAGACTTTCTGGATTGGATGTAGAATATATCAATCAAAATCGCGAAAAGGTCGCCACGGATTTTTCAAAGAAACATAAATGTATTGTAGTTCTCAAAGGTCATCACACAATCGTTGCAAAAAATGATGAGATACATGTAAATAATACTGGAAATGCTGGAATGGCGACTGCTGGAAGTGGCGATTGTTTGTCTGGTATCATTGCAAGTTTCATGCACAACAGAGATGTGTTCGAAGCTTGTAAATTGGGAGTTTACATTCACGGATTAGCTGGAGATTTTGCAAAACAAAAAATAGGAGAAGATAGCATTATTGCATCGGATATTATTAGAAATTTACCGGATGCGATTAATGCTTGTAAGGAGAAATAATGTTTAAATATCAAAGTTATTTAAAGGTTGATTTGGACAAATTAAAACACAATTACAAAGAAATCAAAAACATCAGCAATTTAGTCAAAATGTGTGCCGTAGTTAAGGCTAATGCTTACGGACAAGGCGCAGCATTTATTACAAAAGAATTGGAATATTTAGGAATAGATTACTTTGCAGTGTCCAATATAAATGAAGCCTTGGAACTTCGCAAAAATGGAATATTCAAACCAATTATGATTTTAGGATACATTTCCAATGAAAATATTGAAGTAGCAATCAAAAACAACATCGAATTAACGGTTTACGATTACGAAACTGCAGTTGAAATCAATAACGTTGCAAAAAGTTTGAATAAAATATGCAAAGTTCACATCAAAATCGATACAGGAATGACAAGATTAGGATTTCAAGTTAGACTTGACAAAGATAAATGCTTGGAAGAAATCTTCAAAATCTATAAAATGGATAATGTAGTGTTGCAAGGAATTTACAGTCATTTTTCAGATGCTGATAGCGAAGATTATTCCTATACAAAAGAACAATACAATACATACATTGGTTTTATGATTGATGTGGAAAACAGAGGTATAACTGTTCCAATAAAACACATAGCAAATGATGCAGGAGCGATAATTCACGGATATTTCTTGGATATGATAAGATGTGGAATCGGTCTTTACGGATATCACGCATCAGATTATGTAAGAGAAAATTCTAGACTAAATTTGGAAGAAATATCATCACTTTACACAACAGTGTCCATGATTAAAACAGTTCCAAAAGGAACAGATATCGGATACGGTAGAACATTCACGACAAACTCTGAAACAGTAGTTGCAACAGCGACAATCGGATATGCTGACGGTTATCCTTTGGAATTATCAAACAAAGCTTACGTAATTATCAACGGCAAAAAAGCAAAAATTTTGGGAAAAGTCTGCATGGATCAAATCATGATAGATGTAACATACATTAGAGATGTAAAAGTCGGCGACAAAATTTTGTTGTTCGGAAAAGATGACATGGGAGAAATCTCGTTGTACGATTTGGCAGAAATGGCTAACACAAATGTTTATGAGCTTTTGTGCAGAGTTACAATGAGAATTCCTAGAATTTACACTAGAAATGGAAAAGTCGTAGAAGTGTGCGACTATTTACAAAAAATCAACTAATCTTAGCCCAGCTTTTAAGTTGGGCAAGTTTATTATATTGATTTCTTGAAGTGTTTTGGATATAATAAAAATAGTTCTTAAAATAGCGAAGAGTTTATAGGGTGAGTTTATGAAAGTAAAAAGAGGAGACATATTTTACGCAGACTTAAGCCCTGTTGTTGGATCTGAGCAGGGTGGTGTAAGACCTGTCGTTGTTGTTCAAAATGATGTGGGAAACAAATACAGTCCAACCGTAGTCATAGCAGCTATTACTTCACAAATAAATAAAGCGAAATTACCAACACATGTTGCAATCGAACGATCCAAGTACGGTTTACCGAAAAATTCAGTTATTTTAGCTGAACAAATAAGAACTATTGATAAAAAAAGGCTTCGTGAAAAAGTAGGTAGCTTTGATGATAGAGTTCTGATAAAGTTGGATGAAGCTTTAAAAATATCTGTGGGTATATAATCTAAACTACATATTTTATAAAAAAGTTATCAAATTTGATTTGGTAGCTTTTTTTGTATATAATTTAAGCTATGGAAAATTACGATATTTTTAGATTAAACAACTTTTTAATATACAAAAAAACAGGAACAGATGGGCTAAGCATCTACGATTGGAACAAAAAGAAGTTCGTATTCAAAAACGAAAATAGCGAACAAGAGCTTCTTAAAATTAACGACATATACATCAACGACAGAAACAGTGACATCGAACTAATCGATTTAGTTGAACGTGAACAAGAAAATTCATTTTCTTCAGTTGTGAATTACTACAGCGATATGAGCGAAGTACAACTTCATAAAAAGACGATACTATATCTCATAAAAGACAAAGATTTTGATATGTTACAAGATTTGTTCGACAAAATCGAAGATGATCAATCATATCCTTATCTATTCGTATACGCAATCAAAAAACTAATCCAATATGGAAATAGTCCGTCACTATTAAAAGGCAACATCCAATTAACAGAAGAAAACCAAGAAATAGTCACTACCTTATCCATAAGTATGATATCAGATGCACTGTTAAAATATTTTGATTATTTCAAGAAGTTTTTCATCTTCACATCCAATTACGTGTTCACAATAGATGTCAGAACGTATATACTTATGAATTACATGACTAAATTCATAGCAAAATGGAGAGAGTTTCTATACAAATACTCAAAAGTCGACGACAAAGAATCCACATTCAAATTAATCAACGATTACGTAATCATGCTTTCACAAAGCTTGGACAATGATAATTACTCAATTGAAATGGAAAAAGAAATCATATCAGAAACCAAGAAATATTTGAACGAAGAAGATTATACGAATGTGTTCAAAAATTTGTCATCAATACATGATTCGTATTATTTTATACTATTCGTAGAAGAACTTATCAAACAAGACAAAGACAAAACATTTGAAAAAGTGTGGGAAATTTATCGAAAGAGATTAAAAAGCACATACAAAGACAAAAAATACATGAATATAGTTATGGAAATCAAATCATTCGAAGCTAGAAACGATGATTTGTACCAATATTTGAAGAAAAACATAGAGAAAACATTCAAAAAAAGAACAAAGCTATTAGAAATATTAAAATTCGTAGATACATTGGATTTTCAATAAATATATAGAGCATATTGCAGGGGCATTTAAAAACAATGTCCCTGTTTTTTGTGTCATAATATAATTTCAAAAAAAACATTAATTTGTATTACTAAAAAACAATTACTTATAGATTTTTCAAATAAATGAAATTAATAATCAAATATTGATGAAATAGTATTAAAGCGAGAAGAATGATAATAAATATCGTTAATATTACAATAAATAAGATAACTACCGACCATTTATTAGAAAATCAAATAAGTAAATTTTTGACAATAAAATATTTTTGCTGTAATATTATAAGTAATAACGGAAGGAAAAATGAAGGAATCTAAATACAATTTTGTATTAAAGAATGAGGAAAATTATAATTGTACTTGTAATGAAAACACTTACCTAACAAATGAATAATTTCTTGAAGAAAAAATAAAGTTTATACAATATTGCAAAAATAGTGACTTAGACAATATGTATCCAAACAAACACCATTAAAATCGATTTCAAGTTCAGCTTGTACGGTAATAGATGAAGGTGGAGGAGCGGATATCCATTTTCCATGTGTAAATCCATACAGAAAGGGGATACAAATTAAAAATGATAAATAAGATTAAAATTTTAAGCGCTGCTATAGTTATAGCAGTAGCTTTTTCTAATATATCTTACACTGCTAATGAATTAGACAATATAGAAGTTCTTACTATTTCTAAAAATAGCCTGTACCACAAGGGAAACTTAGATACAAGCAAGGAAAAACGTAAAAAACTTGGAGAAATAGAATTAAATAGAGTTTTATCAAAAGAAGATTACATAAAAGATGTTAATAATTTTAAAAGCTTTTATATTCATGAACAAGGATATCTTGGAGGATATACAAAAGAACAAGTAGATTTGGATATTGATAAATTACTACAACATCCTACAGGAAATACAATTGGAGATTTGAATTTGCAACTTGCTAAAATAATATCTAATATGAATGACGGGCACACAACTGCTATGTATTTTTTGGGGACAGAGCAATTCCCATTCATAATAAAAATAATTGGCGATGAATTCTATATCATAAACACAACAGAAAAATACAAAGACTTATTGTATTCTAAAATAGTAAGCATTGAAGATGTAAAATCGTCAGAAATATTAAAAAAAGTTAGCAAATATGTATCTGCAGAAAATGAAACTGGCAAGAAAAATCTTTTACATTATGGTTATATGATGTACACTGATTTACTTAAAAAAGAAAATATATTAAAAGAAGATAAAGTACATTTACAAATTTTACAAAATGAAAAAATCGTTGATAAAACTGTAGATACTATAAAAACTGATAATATTGGAATATATAAAAATTACTACGATGAAGAAAGCTACAATCAAATAATGTATGATACTAGTGAATTAAAATGGGATGCATATACAAATTGGGGAAAAGAACAATTCACAGAAAATAAACCATTTTACTTTTATAAATCAAACAAAAATTTAGTAATTAAATATAATTATTCTTATGATATGAATAAAGATAACGTATTAAAAGATATGATAACAAAAATGCAAAACGAAATACAAGCAAAAGATATCGACAATATCATATTAGATATCAGATATAACGGAGGAGGCAGTGAGTTACATACCAGAGAGCTAGAATTTGCCATAATGCAATATCAATTATTAAATCCCAAAATCAATGTCAAAGTATTAACTGGAGAGGGAGTTTTCTCAGCTGGGACAAAAATGTTGGATAGTGTAAAAAGAAACCTAGAAAATGTACAGATGATTGGAACAAATACTGCTGGATCTTCTAGTTATAATACATCTGCTGGAAATTTTGTATATCTTGGGAAAAGCAAACTATTCATCCACACATCAGGAGAAATGATAAGATATGATTATAACTACAAGGATGTGTTACATTGTTCTAACTTAAACAAAGGCGATGGATTAACGTGGTATCCCGATATGTTTATCGAAAACCAAATTCAAGATTATGCTATTGGAAATGACAGGGTTATGAATTATGCACTTAGAGATGAAGCAAATAATTCGTTGATTGATAAGATAAAGGAAATTTTTAGATAAAGAAATGAATAATAAATTTAAAATATACAGAGCCATAATAACAGTAGTATCAGTTATTATGGTTCTACATATAAACTCAACATTGTCTAAATCAAGTAGTGAATTAGATAATGTAGAGGTATTGACCATTAATCAAGATGGGTTACAAGGAAGTGAATATTTAAGAAACAAAGAGTTAAAGAAAGAATTATTAGGAAATATTCAACTTAATAAAGGTCTTACAATAAAGGAGTATGAAAAAGATATAAGAAATTTCCTAAGTTTTTATTTAGATGAGCAAGCTTATTTCGGAAACTCAACCAGAGAACAAATAGAAAAAGAAGCAGAAAAATTATTAGAAAAACCAGAAAATAAAACAGTTTCTGATTTGAATTTGGATATATCAAAAATTATTGCTCACACTAATGACGGACATACGTCGACATTACTAGGAATAGGAGAAAATTTTTTGCCCATTAAAATTAAAATCATAAATGGAGACTATTATATAATAAACACTACTAAAGAATACGAAAAATTATTATATTCAAAAGTTACAAAAATAGGAAATACTACAACTGAAAAAATCACAAAAAAACTACGAAATTACATATCAGCAGAAAACAATTACTTTAAAACTCACATAATGGAAGATAATTTATTGCTTTTTTCAGATATACTTTTAAGAGAAAACATAATAAAAGATAATAAAATTAGGTTGACATTAGAAATCAATAATAAAAAAGTTGAAGAGACAGTAGATTTGATAAAGTTGCCAGATATAAGCATATATAAATATTATTACGAAGGAACAAGTTTTTCACAAATTTCTACAGGAAAAAGTGATATTATTAAAAACAGTTTTACTAATAGTCACAATCTTAAATTTACGAAAAACTTACCGTTTTATTTTTACAAAATTAATGATAATTTGATAATAAAATATAATTCTTCGTATGACGATAATAATAACAAATTAAATGAAATGTTAACAAGTATTAACAATACCTTAAATATTAATAAGCTAAAAAACATAGTAATTGATTTAAGATATAATTCTGGTGGTCAAGTTAATCATATTAGAAATCTTGAATATGCATTATTAAGATGGGAGATAACCAATCCTGAATTAAACATTAAGATATTAACAGGAAATGCATCATTTTCTGCGGGCACTATGATAATAGATGAGATAAAGCGTAATTTTAAAAATGTTGAAATTATTGGAGAATATACAGGAGGACCTTCTACATGGACGACATCGGCTAATAGAGATATGATTTTTTTAGGTAAAAGCAAGCTTTTTATTTATAGTTCCGATTGGATGTATAGATATGATTATAACTACAAAGACGTGTTACATTGTTCTAACTTAAACAAAGGCGATGGAACAACATGGATACCAGATATATTTATCGAAAATCAAATACAAGATTATGCTGTTGGAAATGACAAGATAATGAACTATGCACTTAGAGATGAGGGAAATAATTCATTGATTGATAAGATAAAGGAAATTTTTAGATAATAGGACTAAAAAATGTGAATACAATTTTGAATTTTATGTGAGGAGTATTATGGTAGTGAAAGTTAGAAGGAAAATGTTAATCAAAAATAATATTATTTTCATTGTAAGCTTACTATTTTTTGTAATATTGACCACAAGTTTTAATTATGAGACTAGTGTGCAAAAATTAGATGAAGTAACAGAGTTTGATATTGAAAATGGGAATTTTGAAATTTTAAAAAATAAAAAAATAAATCCAAATCAACTTATCTCAAAAAAAGATTACCAAAATATTATTATCAATATAAGAGATTTTATGCTTGAAAATCATATTTTTTTTGATGAATTAAATAGAAAAGATTTTCGGAAAAAATGTGATAAATTAATCAAAGCTAACGTACAACATAATATTATAGATACACAATTGGATTGTAGACTTTTGTTAACTAGTTTAAAACAGGGACATGTTGGAATTGACGATATATTTTTTACAAAAATTTTGCCGATTTATATAGAGAAAATAGATAGTAAGTATTATATATTAGCATGCGAAAGAGAAAACAAGGAATTATTGGGAAATGAAATATTAGAAATTAATGATATTAAAATAGATAAAGTTATAAATGTATTACAAAAATATATTTATGGTGAAAATAAAAACTTTTCAGAATATATTACTTGTAGATTTATAAATTGTTATGATTTGCTTTTAAGAGAGGGCATGGCTAGTGGCAATAAAGTAAAGTTAAAATTAAATAATAACGGAAGAATAATTCAAAAAAATATTGAAATAATAGATAATAAGAGTATTTTGCTTTCTGATATAAAAGTATACGATAAATATTTTACAATTAAAGATAATACAGAATTACAAAAAAATATTAATGAAATTTATAATGAAATTTTATACCCGCTTAATTCAATATATGATTATGAAAAATTATATTATATTGAAAGAAAAAAAGATTCTTTAGTAATAAGATATAATTCATGTAGTGAAAACGACAAATATGATATAGAAAAATTTGCTAATCAAATTTCTAACTTTATGTATTCTTATAAACCAAAGAACATAATCATTGATTTAAGAATTAATGGTGGAGGTAATAATGCATTATATCTAGGCATATTAAAAAAGATAAAATTTTATCAAATGATTCATTCTAATACAAGCATTAAATTATTAATTGGGCAGTCGACTTATTCATCAGGAGGAGATGCAGCAAATTTGACAATTAAAAAATTAAATAATGTTGAGATTATAGGTAAAGGATCGGGTTTTCCAGTTAATAGAACGTCAGGAAATTATAAGCTTTGTTATGTTGGAGGTATATATTCATTTATAAAATATTGTCAAGATATATACGAATTTGATTACGGAATTATAGATGTCTTTAAACATAATTACAAGAATTATAACTATTCTGAAAACATGATGACACCAGATTTCTATGCAGAACAATCATTTTCAGATTACATGATAGGAAATGATCCAGCGATGAATTATGCATTGAGAGATGAGAGATAATTTACAGACAGATAAGATAAAGGAAATTTTTAGATAATAGTACTAAAAAATGCAAATATAATTCTAAATTTTATGTGAGGAGTATTATGGTAGTGAAAGTTCGAAGGAAAATGTTAATCAAAAATAATATTATTTTCATTGTAAGCTTACTATTTTTTGTAATATTGACCACAAGTTTTAATTATGAGACTAGTGTGCAAAAAGTTCCAGATTATATGCTAGATAAAATGTACTCAATAAATGGAGAATTTAGTGAAACAAAATTAGTTAATCTTAAAGATAAAATATCCCAAGAAGAATATAAGAATACCATAGAAGGAATCGAAAAATTTGTGTTAGATAATCACATATTATTTGATAGCATTTCTAGACAAGACTTTTCGAAAGAATGTAAAAAAGCAATACAAAAAAAGAAAGCTCATACAATTATTGATACACAAATGGAATGTAAAAAGTTGTTATCTAGTTTAAGACAAGGACATTTTGGAATAATTACTGATTATTACACAACAATTCTACCAATAAGATTTATGAAATTCAAAGATGGATATTACATATACTATTCTGATGATAATAGAGATATAGTAGCTGCTAAAATTTTAGATATTAATGGAGTACCTATAAAAAGTGTAATAGAAAAAGTTTCAAAGTATTTTTATGGGGAAAATAAAATCTTCACTGAAACAAACTCAATACGTGGGATAATGTACTATGATTATCTAAAAAAAGAAAACATAGTAAATGGTGAAAAAGTCAGATTTAAATTAGAAAACAATGGCAAAATATATTATAAAGAAATCACACCGATAAAAACAGGAAAGTGGAAGTTTAAAAAAATAAGATCAGATTTTAACGAAATATATAAGGATAAAGGATTTGAAAATACTTATAAAGTCAAACAATTAAGCAATATTAGTATTAATCCATTAGATAAGATACATATCAGAGAAAAACTGTTTTATCTTCAAAATAAAAATGATAATTTGATAATACATTTTAACTCATGCACTGAAAATGATCAGTACAGTATAAATAAATTTGAAAAAGAGTTAAATGATAATTTAAAAACTTATAGACCTTCGAAAATCATTATAGATGTAAGATTTAATACGGGAGGATACTCTTATGTTTTTAGTCCGATATTAAAAGAAATTACGTTATATAAATTACAAAATCCAAGAACAAAAATCAAATTAATGATTGGTAATTTGACATATTCTGCTGGAGGAGAAGCTTGCATCAAGACGATGAGAAACATTGATAATATAGAAATAATAGGAACTGATTCAAGCAGTACAATAAATAATACATTTGGAATAAATAATGTGTTTTATATAAGTAGCATTAAAAGCATTTGCAGTTACGGTGATACTTTAATCAGATCTGATTATACCATTGAAGATATATACAATAATAATTACAAAAATTATGACTTTATTGAGAACATGCTTACACCAGACTTCCACGCTGAGCAGTCTTTTGCAGATTATATGATAGGAAATGATCCTGCGATGAATTATGCATTGAGAGATGAGGGAGACAATTCCTTGATTGATAGAATAAAAAATTTGAAAAAATAATATCAGGAAACATTGAAAGGAGTATTTTATGAAAATCATTAAAGAAAGAAACAGTAGAAACTTAATTCAAATAAAACCAAATTCAAGTTCAGCTTGTATAGTATTGGACGGAGGTGGAAGCTGTATAGATGTACCATATCCATGTGTTAATCAGTACAAAAAAGGGATACAAATCAAAAATGATAAATAAGATCAAAAAAATGAGCGCTGCTATAATCATAGTTATAGCAGTAGCTTTTTCTAATACATCTTACGCTGAAAATGAATTAGAAGATATAGAAGTTCTTACATTTTCTAAAAACAACATATACCACAAGGGAGACTTGGACACAAACAAGGAAAAACACAAAAAACTTGGAGAGATTGAATTAAATAGAATTTTATCAAAAGAAGATTACATCAAAGATGTTAATAATTTTAAAAGCTTTTACATTCATGAACAAGGCTATCTTGGAGGATATACAAAAGAACAACTAGATTCGGATATTGATAAATTACTACAAAATCCTAAAGGAAATACCGTTGGTGATTTGAATTTACAGCTTAGTAAAATAATATCTAATATGAATGATGGACATACAACTGCTATGTATTTTTTGGGAAAAGAGCAATTCCCGTTCATAATAAAAATAATTGGCGACGAATTCTACATCATAAATACAACGGAAAAATGCAAGGACTTATTGTATTCAAAAATTGTAAGCATTGAAGGTGTAAAATCATCTGAAATATTGAAAATAGTGAGTAAATACATTTCTGCAGAGAATGAAACTGTAAGGAAAAATCTTTTACATTATGGTTACATGTTATACACAGATTTACTTAAAAAAGAAAATATAATAAAAGGAGATAAAGTACATTTACAAATTTTGCAAAATGGAAAAATCGTTGATAAAACTGTAGATACTATAAAAACTGATAATGTTGGGATATACAAAAATTACTATGATAATGAAAGCTACAATCAAATATTGTATGATACTAGTGAATTAAAATGGGATGCATATACAAATTGGGGAAAAGAACAATTCACAGAAAATAAACCATTTTACTTCTATAAATCAAACAGAAATTTAGTAATTAAATATAATTATTCTTACGATATGAATAAAGATAACGTATTAAAAGATATGATAACTAAAATGCAAAATGAAATACAAGCAAAAGATATTGACAACATCATATTAGACATCAGATATAATGGTGGTGGTAGTGAATTACATACAAGAGAATTAGAATTTGCCATAAAGCAATATCAATTATTAAATCCAAAAATCAATATTAAAGTGTTAACCAGTGAGGAAACTTTTTCAGCAGCTACAAAAATGATAGATAGTGTAAAAAGGAACTTAGAAAATGTAAAATTAATTGGAAAAAATACTGGGGGAGCTTCCAATTTTGTTAATTATGCAGGAAACCTCATCTTTCTTGGGAAGAGTAAACTATTCATACATACATCGGATAGAATGAGAAGATATGATTATACTTACAAAGATGTTATACACTCTTCGAATTTAAATAAAGGTGATGGATCAACCTGGTATCCTGATATGTTTATTGAAAACCAAATCGAAGATTACGCAGTTGGCAATGACAAGGTTATGAATTATGTGCTGAGAGATGAAGGAAACAATTCTTTGTTTGATAGAATAAAGGGAATATTTAATTAGATATTTCTAGGAAATATGAGAAGCTTCAAAGACCACATGAATTGAAATTCAAGAGACTGTGAAATAGTTTGTGTATAGAATCCTCCTGATATAATAGTAATCAGGAGGATTTTAAAATGCCAAGAAAAAGACCAGAAACTAGACTCAACAAAATATCCAAGATGTTAATTGAAGAATATCAACCAGAAACAGTACAAGATTTACAAGAAGCTTTGAAAGATCTTCTAGGAGACACAATGGAACAAATGTTAAAAGCAGAGTTAGATGAACATCTAGATTATGAATATGGTGAAAAACCACTGTCATTAAACACAAGAAATGGATCAAGTAAAAAAACAGTTAAATCATCATACGGAAACATAGACCTAAACATCCCACGAGACAGAGAAGGATCCTTTGAGCCACAAGCATTGAAAAAATATCAAAAAGACATATCAAACATAGAAAACCAAATAATATCTATGTATGCAAAAGGAATGACAACAAGAGACATATCAACACACATAAAAGAAATCTATGGATTTGGAATATCAGAATCCATGGTAAGCAAAATAACAAATAAAATACTACCAACTATTGAAGAATGGCAAAATAGACCATTAGAAAAAGTATATCCATTTGTATTTTTAGATGCAATACACTATCATGTAAGAGAAAATAACATAGTAGTAAAAAAAGCAGTATATATAGCACTAGGATACAATACAGAAGGATACAAAGAAATACTTGGAATGTGGGTAGGAGAAAATGAATCAAGTAAATACTGGCTATTGGTATTAAATCAATTAAAAGAACGAGGATTAGAAGATATATTAATAGTCTCAACAGATAATTTATCAGGATTTAGCCAAGCAATAGAAAGTGTATATCCAAAAACAGAAATTCAAAAATGCATAATTCATCAAATAAGAAATTCAACAAAATTCGTATCATATAGAGATATAAAAGAGCTAATGAAAGACTTAAAAACAGTATACAAAGCATCAACAGAAGAACTAGCACTAAGTAATCTAGATATATTTGAAGAAAAATGGGGCAAAAAATACCCAATGTGTGTAAATTCATGGAGAAATAACTGGGCTGAATTATCAACATATTTCAAATATCCAGAAGGAATAAGAAAACTAATATATACAACAAATAGCATAGAAAACTTTAATAGACAACTTAGAAAAGTAACAAAAAACAAAACAATATTTCCAAGTGACTACGCCCTACAAAAAAGCTTGTATCTAGCGATGGTAGATGCTTCAAGTAAATGGACGAGTAGAATAAGAGGATGGGATCAAATATTGTCACAACTATCAATATTTTTTGAAGGCAGAATCTAAATTTTGCCATAAAGATAATAAAAAATTTGAATCATTCAATCAAGAGTAAAGGTATAGCCCTGGTCTGACGACCAGCTCTTGACAGAAATCTTCAAATTTTTAAGAAATACAATTAGGCAAAAAGGGAGATTTTTAGAAAAATCTTGACCTTTTAGTTTAATTGTGCCAAAATTAGGTTACAAATATCTGAACTTTCAGATTTTAGTAATAAAAGTATATTTTTTAAAAATCAAAAAAATATCAGCTCACAACCTATCAGGAGGAGCTGATACACAAAACTTTTCACATACCCAAATTCAATTTTGTGGTCTTTTTGCTTGTTGATAATTATTTTTGAATTATTAATTTATCTACTGGTCTGTCAAACTCTTCGGGATGCAAATCATCTACTAATTGAAAATCATAGACTATGGATACTTTATACGAATCTTCGCCGATTTTGTCGATGAATCTGTCGTAGAATCCTCCGCCGTAGCCAATTCTGTATTTGTTTTTGTCAAAGCATAGTCCAGGTACTAGCATGAAATCAAATGTAACGTCTGATTCAACTGGATTTTTAGGTTCTAAGATTCCGTAAGCTCCAGGAGCCAAATCGTCCATGCTTTTGATTTGTACTGCAATCATGTGTCCTTTTGATTTTACATAGGGAACGTATACTTTTTTTCCTTGTTCCAACAAATCTTTTATGAGTTGGTGAGTATTAAATTCAGAACCAAAGCTCACATACACAAAAAAGTTTTCGGATTTTTTGAATTCTTCTAAGTTTTCCAATTCTTTTAAAAGTTCATCGTCGACTTTTTGTTTGTCGGAGATGGAGTCTCTTTGTTTTAACATTTGTTTTCTAATTTCTTTTTTGTTCATTTTCATCACCTAAAATATATATACCCTAAAAAGATTTAAATATCCAGTTGTTTAAAAATTTAAAAAGTCTGTGATATAATTAGGTTTACGAGGTGAAAAATGTTAGAATTCGTTCATGTCGATAAGACATATAAAAATAAAGTGTGCGCACTAAACGATTGCAATTTTAAAATTGAACAAGGTGAATTTGTTTTTTTGATTGGGCCAAGCGGTGCGGGCAAATCAACTATTACTAAACTTATACTTAAAGAAATAAATCCAGATAGGGGTAAGATTTACCTTTACGGTGAAGACATAACCAGATTAAAAGCACGAAAGGTTCCTAAATTAAGACAAAGTATAGGAATGGTGTTTCAAGATTTTAAATTATTGGAGAATAAAACTGTGTACCAAAACATAAAATACGTTATGCAAATTTTGGGGAAAAGCTCTTCAGAGATAAAATCTACGATTGATACTGTGCTTGATTTGGTAAATTTGAAAGACAAAAAGAATGCATATCCACACGAATTATCCGGTGGGGAAATGCAAAGAGTGTGCATTGCACGTTCAATGGTTAATAAACCTAAACTACTTATTGCAGACGAACCTACGGGGAATTTGGACCCAGTCACAAGCATGGACATAGCCAATGCTTTGGTTAGAATTAATGAACGTGGCACGACTGTTTTGATGATAACTCACGAGAAGGATATTGTTAACAAATTACAAAAAAGAGTAATTCAATTGGACAAAGGAATTATTGTTAGAGATGAAGAAGGTGGAATGTATGAGAAGAATTAGAGTTATGATATCCACTTTGAAGGAAGGATTTGTAGGTATTTGGAAAAACAGATCGATGGGACTTGCATCTTTGACGACGATATCTCTGGCGCTTTTGATTTTGGGATCTGTAATTATATCTATGTTGACGATGAATCAAGCTGTAAAAGACATAGAAGGAAAAGTTAATCTTGTCAATGTGTACTTGGAAAATGGAATTCAAGAGGACAAGACGAAAAAGATTGAACAAATTATCAAACAAAAAGATGGAATTAAGGATTTGAAGTATGTTTCCAACAAACAAGCTATGGAGAATTTCTCCAAGTCTTTAGATGATAAAACTTTGATTGAAGGAATGGAATCAGCTTTTCCTGCATCATTTGAAATTACACTGAAGAATGTAAACGATGCTGAACAATACGTCAGAGAATTTCAAAAAATAGATGGCGTTGAAAAGGTAAGTTTTTACAAAGATTTAATTGCGAAAATTTCAAATGCATCTAGAATTGTAAAATACGCTGGATCAATCGTAGTTGCAATATTAGTGATGATTTCAATAATAAATATTTCAAATACGATTAGATTAACTGTGTATGCCAGAAGAAAAGAAATTGCCATTAAGAAAAATATTGGTGCATCGAATTTGGTAATATCTGCACCGCTTGTTGTTGAGGGAATATTTTTCGGGATAATCGGCGCTGTGGTTGCGTTTTTGGCTTGTTATTACTTGTACAGATATGGATATTTGAGGTATAATAAGACTGTGTATGGATTGATATCAACTTATTTGGTTCCACCAGTGATGATTAGGTGGGATTTATTGAAGATTTTTATCAGTCTAGGTATCGGAATTGGAGCATTCGGTTCCGTATTAAGTAGCAAAAAATATCTCAAAATATAAGGAAGGAATTATGAAGAAGAAAATTGTCGCATTAGCCTTGTGCATGATGCTTATGACTAATGCAGTGTATGCAGACAAATTAACCGAATTAAATAACGAAAAAAAAGCAAAAACTTCGGATTTAAACGAATCTAAATCCAACCTAAATAAATTAAAAGATGATAAAGACGCTGAGTTGGAAAAGTTAAAGAATATCAATTTAAAATTAACTCAAACTCAGTCAGAACTTGCTATTCAGCAACAAGAATTGGCAAAAATTAACAAATCAATAGATGACACTAAAAAAGAAATCGAAAATTACAAATCTAGTATCAGCCAAAAAACAAAAGAATTTCAAAAAAGATTAAAAGGAATGTACATATCAAAAGACGGCGCAAAGGTCGATGTGCTTTTCGGATCTGGAAATTTGAATGATTTATTGAACAACGTAAGTTTGATGAATTACATTGCTAGATTTGACAAAAATCTATTGAATGATTTGAAACACGAAAAAATCTCATTAGATTACAAACAAGACGAACTAAAATCTAAGATGCAAACAATGGAAATTGTAAAAAAGAATTTGGAATTAAAAGTCGTAGCATTAAATGATACATTGGCAGAACAACAAAAGTTAATAGACGATATTTCAAAAAATGTCAGCATGACTGAATCAGAAATATCCTCATTAATTAAAGAACTTGAAAAAATTGACGGCAAAATCGACCAAGAAAAAAAGGCGATATTACAAGCGAAATTACTTGCAGCACAAAGAGCTCAAGCTGAAAAAAGAAGACGTGAAATGTTGCAAAGAAACAAGGCATTCAATACTAATATTTCAGCACCAGTCATCAATAATGACGGAGCATACTTACAATGGCCAGTACCATCATCTCACAGAATGACTTCTTTTTACGGATGGAGAAGTGATCCATTTGGACATGGTTCAGGATTCCACACAGGACTTGATATTGCAGCACCATTGGGAACACAAATTGTATCTGCAGAAGATGGAGTTGTAGTTCATGTTGGATGGAGCGGTGGCTACGGAAATCTTGTAAAAGTTCAACACGATAATGGAGCATTGACATATTATGGACACTTGAGTGGATTCAATTGTAGCGTAGGTCAAAGAGTAAAACGTGGACAACTAATTGCATATATGGGATCAACTGGATATTCAACAGGACCTCATCTTCATTTTGAAGTTAGATTCAATGGTCAACACACTGATCCATTAAACTATTTAAGATAATTATGAAACTAAGTTAGCAATAACTTAGTTTTTTTAATGCAATAAATCACCAGAAAATATTTGGAGAAATATATAACCAAATGTTTGACAATTAAGTGTTTTATTTGTAAGATGGAGTTATAGAAAACGATTGACAATATTTAAGAGGAAATAAAATGAAAAAAACTAAGAGAATTCCAAAAATATTTTTATTTGTATTAACGTGCATTCTTGCATTAAATATGCAATCACAAGGATTTGCACAGAATGAATTGGATAATGAAATTCTTACATTTCCAATAGAAGATAATTTGAAATTAGGAAATTACAATCCCGATGATTTAAGAGTTAAACAATTGGGAAAAATTGAATTAAACAGAGTACTTACGAAATCTGAGTATGAAAAAGATATGAAGAATTTTATAAATTATTACTTGGAATGGCAAGCTTATTTAGGAAATTCTACAAGAGAAGAATTAGAAAAACTTGGGGAAGAACTGTTGAAAACATCATACAATAAAACGGTTTCTGATTTAAACTTGGATTTTGCAAAAATAATTGCAAACACTAATGATGGACATACCTCAGCTATGTATGAAATAGGGAAAAGCTGTATGCCAATTAAGATTAGAATTATTAATGGAGATTATTACATAATTAATACAACACCTGAATACGAAGATTTATTATACTCTAAGATAATAAAATTTGATGATATTGATACCAAGGACATAACAAAAAGATTATACAAATACACTTCAGCAGAAAATAAATATTTCAAAAATACGATAATAAAAGATTTCTATCTATATTATGGAGATGCACTAGAAAAAGAAAATATAATTAAAAATGGAGAATTAAAATTACAGATAGAAACTGATGGCAAAAAGCTTAATAAAACAATCAAAATGATAGATCTGCCAGATGTTAAAATAAACAAATATAGTTATGAAAATACGGATTTTTCTCAAATCATATACGATATGACAGATATCGCAAAAAATAAATTTACAAAAAATGACAAGATGAGATACATGCAAATGAAACCATTTCATTATTATATAAATGATAATAACTTAATCATCCAATACAACAATTGTTATAATACTGATAAAGATAACATCTTGGAAAAGATGATAGAAAAAATGGATAAAGATGTTTCACAAAATAATGTAGAAAAAATAATTGTAGATGTCAGATACAATACAGGTGGTTGGCCAGCACATGCAAGAGAACTTGAATTGGCACTGAAAAGATATCAACTATTGAATCCAAAATTGGAAATAAAATTATTAACTGGATCAAAAAATTACTCTGCTGGATCCTTGTTCGTAGATGGAGTCAAGAGGAATTTTGATAATCTTCAGATAATTGGGGAAAATACTGGAGGACCTTCTGGTTGGACGACAGAAGTGTCAACAATTATGTATTTAGGAAATAGTAAATTATTTGTCAAAAAATCTAGTGGAGTTAGAAGATACGATTATACATTAGAAGACGTAGTACACTGTTCCAATCTTAATAAAAGAGATGGATTGACCTGGTATCCTGATATGTTTATTGAAAATCAAATACAAGATTACGCCATTGGCAATGACAGGGTTATGAATTATGCATTGCAAAAACAATAAATATATTGGGGGAAATTTATGAAAAAAATTAAAACAATAACTTTGGTGTCTGTGTTAATAATAAGTCTGTTATTAACAAATACAAACAGTTTTGCAGATAGTGAATTAGATGATGTTGAAGTATTAACAATAGACCTAAATTCTATGTTTGAAGATGAAAATGTAGACTACAGTAAGCTTAAGACGACTGTTGTACAAAACATAGATTTTAATAAGACTTTAACTGATAAGGAATATAATACAGATTTATCTAATTTTCTTCATTATTTTAATCAATCTCAGTCTTATCTTGGGTATACAACAGAAGATGAAATGAAAAAAGAATTAAATAAAATTATCCAAAACAAAACAGGGCGAACGGTTGCTGATTTGAAGTTTGATATGGATAAAATTATCGCTATGACTAATGATGGTCATGCTCTTGGCATGATTTATGTAGGTAGTGCTTATTTACCGATAAAAATGAAAATTATTGATGACGATATTTACATAATTAATACTACAGAAAATTACAAGAATTTACTGTATAGTAAAATTATTAGCATCAATGGAGAGTCTGCAAAAAGTTTGTTTGATAAGTTTTATAAATACGTTTCAGGAGAAAATGAATATTTTAAGAAAGCTAAACTTGAATCATATTACTTGAGTTATATTGATATATATAATAAAGAAAATATAAGTAAGAATAACAGGTTATCACTAGAACTTGAAAATGATGGCAAGATTCAAAAAGTCGATATAGAAGCTATAAAAATGGAACCTACTAAAATCTTCAAACAATATTTTGAAGGTAGTGAATCAAAAAGATTTGTTTATGATATTAATGATAAAATAGGTAAAAAATTCGTGCAAAATAATAAGGAAAGATTTACCGATGACGAAGCATTTTATTGTTACGAAAGAGAAGGAAGCCTCATTGTAAAATATAATCAGGCAGCTGATAAAAGTGATGAGATTAGTTTAAAAAATCTAGAAAAAAATATGGATAGTATTATCAAGAAAAATAATACGAACAAGATCATATTAGACCTTAGATACAATAATGGAGGAGAAACGACACATTTTAGAGAGCTATCTAGAAAATTACAAACATATCAAATATCAAATCCACAACTTGAATTCAGAGTTTTGACAGATTACAATTCTTATTCAGCAGCGACATTTTTAATCGATGATATTAAGAAGGGGTTAAATAATGTTACTATAGTAGGTAATTTTACAGGAGGACCATCTGATTGGACAACTTCATCATCTGGTTCTATGTTGTATTTTGGAAATAGTCACCTATTTACTTCATCTGTATCAAATTATTTATTTAGATTTGACTATAACTTTAATGATGTGATACACTGTTCCGATCTTAATAAGAGAGATGGATTAACATGGTATCCTGATATGTTTATTGAAACCCAAATCCAAGATTACGCCATTGGCAATGATAGGGTTATGAATTACGCTATTAACAATTAAATAATTTAATTAATATCTTCTTTTATTTATTAAAAGAGGATATTTTTTTTATTAAAAGCACAATAATCTTAGACAAATTGTAACTCAATTTTAATACAAAAAATCGTTAATCTGTTATACTATATATTAGTTAGAGGTGATTTATGAAAACATTTAAAAAAGTTTTTATTGGATTGGGACTTTGCTTATTGGTGTATCTAAGTTTTTCTATAGGAAATGCTACGGGAAAAAGAACAGCGATTGCCAATGAAAATGGTATTCCATTAGCGAAGATCAATAAGATAGAAAACTTGATTGACCAATATTATCTTTTTGATATAGACAAGAACAAGCAACAAGAAGGAGCTGTGGAAGGCTATGTAAAAGCTTTGGGAGATCCTTATTCTGAGTTTTTGACTAAGGAAGAGATGGATAGTTTGAACCAACAAACTGAGGGAGAATATGCAGGTGTTGGAATTGTGGTTACTCCTTCTGAAACTGGTGCGATAACTGTTGTTAGTGCAATCAAAGGCAGTCCAGCTTTTGAAAAAGGCATCAAAAAAGATGATATTATACTTAAAATTAACGGCAAGGATTACAATGCATCCCAAATGAATGATGCGGTGAACGTGATGAAAGGTAAGCCTAATACAGATGTTAAGCTTACTATTGCCAGAATGGAAAACAAAACTAGCAAGATTTTTGATGTAAATATAACACGTCGTATGATTAGTTTGACTACTGTTAATTCTCAAAAAATTGGAGACATTGGATATATCAATATTACTCAATTTGATAGGAAAACTGATAAGGAATTTATCGAACAATACGAAAATTTGAAAAAGCAAAATGTGAAGTCAATTGTTTTGGATTTGCGTAACAACCCTGGTGGCTTGTTGGATTCTACAGTTAAAATAGCAGATTATTTGCTTCCAAAAGGAGTTATCGTTAAAACTGTAGATAAAAATAAAAAAGAAGATATTCAAAAAAGTGACGCTTCAGAACAGAATCTACCAATGGTTGTTCTTGTGAATGGTTCAAGTGCTTCTGCATCTGAAATTTTGACGGGGGCTTTGAAGGATTACAAGAAAGCCACGATTGTCGGTGAGAAAACTTTCGGAAAAGGTATCGTTCAAACGATTATTCCGATGGATAAGGGCGAAGGATTGAAGCTTACTATTAGTGAGTATTTTTCACCAAATGGCAACAAAATCCACAAACAAGGTGTCACTCCAGATGTTGTTATCAAGTTGGACGAAAAGGCTAAGGGTATCGGAGTTGAGTTTATGAAAGAAGACAATCAACTTCAAAAAGCTTTAGAGATTTTAAATAAGAAATAGGAGAAATTATGAGAGAAGAAAGAGAAGCGAGAAGAAAACGCAAGAGAAGAAAAAAAATAATCAACTCAATAGTTCTTTTGGTTTTTGTATTGGCTGTGGGAAGTTTTGTTGCAGTAAAAGTAGCCAACAGCGAACAAAGTCTTAATCCAAAAGTAGCTGAGAGTTCTTCTAAGAAATCGAACAAAAAAACTGTTGAGAAAAAAGAAGAACAAAAACCAGATCCTAATAAATTAATGAAGGGTTCAAATCATATTTTAAAAGCAGATTCGTATGCTTATGATGCAAAAACTATTAGTCAATTCATTAGACCAACAAAATCTGAAGGATATGTCAAAAACACAGACAACAAAAAAATCTGTTTCTTGACTTTTGACGATGGCCCTAATCACAGCATAACTCCACAAGTTTTGGATGTATTGAAGAAAGAAAATGTTCCTGCTACATTTTTTGTAGTTGGTAAACATATTACTCAAGACACAAAAGATATTTTGGAACGCCAATTAAATGAAGGTCACGCAATTGCTCTTCACTCTTTTGAACACGATTATTCAAAATTATATCCAGGTAGAGTTGCAAATGCTGATAGAATTAAAAAAGAAGCAGAAATGGCACAAAAAGCATTGCAAGATGTTCTTGGCCCTGATTTTAAAACGAGCGTGTGGAGATATCCAGGTGGACACATGAGTTGGCAACAATTAAAGCCAGGCGATGATGCGTTAGAATCTTTGGGAATTCACTGGATTGACTGGAACAGTTTGGTTGGAGATGCAGAACCAAAAAGCAGAAGACCAACGACAGTGGAAGGCATGGTTGAATTTGCAAATACTTCATTAACTTATCAAGCTGAGCAAGATTTAGTTGTAGTTTTGTGTCACGATGCACCAGGAAAACAACTAACTGTTGATTCACTTTCAGCAATTATTAAAAATTTTAAAGATAAGGGATATGAATTTGGAATTTTAAAATAATTTTAAAATTATAAATATTAGCTTAAATTTGCCACAATTAAATTATTATGCAGAGCACCTTTTTGATAAGGTGCTTTTTTAATGTTTTAAATCCTACTAACTATATATAGTATGAATAAAAATCAAAAACCCACATATTGATACTATCTGTAGTATTTGATATAATATAGCAGTAGTAAAAATCAAGTAAAAAAGATTTTAATCATATAAAAAAAGGAAAGAGAAGAGGGATTGCAAATGCTAACTGTAGAAAAAAGAGACGGACGACAAGTTGAATTTGACGCAAAAAAAATTGTCGTTGCGATAGAAAAAGCTATGAATAGTAGTACAGGAATTTACGAACCGAATTTGGCTGAAAAAATCGCCAACGAAATTGAAGGATACGCAAAAACAATTGGAAAAGTTTTGAGTATTACTGATATTGAAGACCAAGTTTATTATAAGTTAATTCAGTACAACAATCCCGCTACGGCAAGAGCGTACGAAAATTACAAAGCCGTACAAAAATATAAGAGAGAAACTAATACTACTGATGAAAGTATAATCGGATTGTTGGAAGAAAGTAACAAGGACTTGTTAGAAGAAAACTCTAACAAAAACGCTGTGATAGCTTCTACTCAAAGAGATTTAATCGCTGGTGAAGTTAGCAAGGATATTGCCAGAAGAAAGCTTATTCCACAAGATTTGCTTCAAGCTCACGATGAAGGAGCAATTCACCTTCACGATATGGATTACATAATTCAACCTATGTTTAACTGTTGTCTTGTAAATATGAAAGATATGCTTGACAAAGGAACTGTTGTAAATGGCAAATTAATCGAATCACCAAAATCATTCCAAGTTGCTTGTAATGTAATGACTCAAATAATCGCACAAATAGCAAGTAATCAATACGGTGGTCAAAGTATAGACATTAGATGTTTGTCAAAATATTTGAGAAAATCTTACGAAAAGAATTTGAATTTGTGTATCGAAACTCTTGGAGACATCGACATGGCTGAAAAAATGGCAGATAAGATGACTCAAAAAGATTTGGAATCGGGAATTCAAACAATCCAATATCAAATCAATACATTGATGACGTCCAATGGACAAGCTCCATTTGTGACTTTGTTTATGTTTATTGAAGATCACGATGAATACAAGGAAGAAACTGCTAAGATAATCGAAGAGATTTTGAAGCAAAGAATTCAAGGAATTAAAAATGAAGCAGGAGTGTATGTTACACCAGCATTCCCTAAATTAATTTACGTTTTGGATGAAAACAACATTCACAAGGACAGCGAATTTTATCATTTGACTTCACTTGCAATTCGTTGTACTGCTAAGAGAATGTATCCTGATTACATTTCGGCTAAGAAAATGAGAGAAAACTACGAAGGAAATGTGTTCAGTCCAATGGGATGCAGAGCATTCTTATCTCCATGGAAGGATGAACGTGGAAACTATCAATTTGAAGGTAGATTTAATATCGGAGTTGTTACGATTAATTTACCACAAATTGGAATTTTGGCAGATGGAGATGAAGACAAATTCTTCGAAATATTAGACAAAAGATTAGAAATGTGCAAACGTGCAGGAGTGTTGCGTTACGATTTACTAAAAGATGTAACCAGTGATTCTTCTCCAATTCATTGGAAACACGGAGCTATTGCGAGACTTAAACCACATACACCAATCAAAGATTTGTTGATAGGTGGATATGCGACTGTGACTTTGGGTTACATTGGAATTTACGAAGCAACGTTGTTGACTATCGGTGAAAGCCACACAACTCCAAAAGGCAAAGAATTTGCAATGAAAATAATGGATATCATGAATGAAAAAATAAAACAATGGAAGAAGGAAACTAATCTAGGGTTTGCATTGTATGGAACTCCAGCAGAAAGTTTAACTCACAGATTTAATAGTATCGACAGGGAAAGATTCGGAGTAATCGAAAACATCACAGATAAAGGTTACTACACAAACTCATTCCACGTCGATGTAAGAGAAGAAATATCTGCCTTTGAAAAGTTTTCATTTGAATCGAAATTCCAAGACAAATCATCAGGTGGATGCATTTCTTATGTAGAAATTCCAAACATGAGTAAGAATTTGAAAGCTTTGGAAACTCTTGTAAAATACATTTACGATAATATTCAATATGCAGAGTTCAACACAAAAAGCGACTATTGTCAAAACTGCGGCTTCGATGGAGAAATTACAATTAACGAAGATGGTGATTGGCAATGCCCACAATGTGGAAACAAAGACCATGCTACGATGAATGTTGTCAGAAGAACTTGTGGATATCTTGGAGAAAACTTCTGGAACGAAGGAAGAACAAAAGAAATCAAAGATAGGGTATTGCACATTTAATGAACTACGCACAAATCAGACAATACGATGTGGCAAACGGTCCTGGAATTAGATGCACATTTTTTGTAACAGGATGTAGCCTCAACTGCAAGAATTGTTTTAACAAAGAATACCAAGATCCAAATTTTGGAGACAAATGGACCGATACACAAACAAATCAAGTAATAAATTATTTAAACCAAGAAGAAATTGATGGACTTACAATTTTAGGTGGAGAACCATTTGAATCATGCGATGATTTGATTGAAATTGTGGGAAAAATCAAAGAAAGCACGAACAAAAGTATATGGATTTTTTCGGGGTACACTTACGAAATACTTTCTCAAAAACAAAACTGCAAAAAGTTATTGGACATGTGCGATGTACTTGTTGATGGAAGATTTTTTGAAGAATTAAAAGATTTAAGATTGAAGTTTCGTGGATCTTCAAATCAAAGATTGATTGATTTGAACAGAACAACAATAGATAACATCATACTAGTTGATGAAAATAAATTATAAATAAACCGTTAGAATCATCTGGTTCTAACGGTTTCGTTTTGCAATGAATTACATATTAGATATTATATTTTTGATGAATGAGCCGACTGTTTTGCTGAACATTTCAGGTGATTTAATGTAGCAGAAATCATTAGTGAAGATTTCCTTCTCAAAAGTCAAATCATCTTGTGCTCCAGTGAACACTCCTAGTAATTTTATTTTTTGCATTCTAGTCAAGAAGACTTCTTTTGCAGTGTCTTTGACTGCCAATTCTCCGACGTAATCTTCCGCTTTAAATCTGGTTTTGCCGACAAAATTGAGATTTACAATGTTGTTGGGCTTACCGTCTGTTAACATTATCAAAAGTTTGGACTCCATTTGTTCCGTCATAATATTTCTCATAAATTTGAGTGCCAAACCGTCTCTGTTGGAGCCTTCTGGATGATAATGAAAAATATTTTTGCAGTTTTGTTCATCGTAGTCTTTGAATTTTGTAATTATCAGATAATCGTACATATCCTGAAAACCAAGTACACGAACTTTAATCGACAAATCACTCAGTGCTTTGGCGATTACATAAGCTTGTGCCGCTATAATTTCCTTCTTCTCACTTTGACTTGCAGACATATCCAATAACAAATCAACAGACATTGGACTGTTTTCGTTTTTGTATATTTTATTAAAAATTTTATTGTCGTTTAGTTTTGTGTGACGCCATGCTCTTTTAATATCGATAGTTCCGAACGTTGATCTTCTGACATCGTCATCTTCATTTTTGAGAAGAGCAAGTTTTAACATTTCACTTAAAACATTGACTTGACGATTGTATATTAGGATATTCTTCTCAAAATGTTTAACATTCTCATTGTAAGATTCCACCAAAAGATTCGTTCTGTAATTTTCAATTCTAGTAGAATTGGCGTTGACAATGTGGAAATTCACGTCAGAATGAATATCTGTGGACAGTTTGTTTTTCAAAGAATTCAAGATAGACTGATCAACGATACTTTTTCCGTACAATCTTTCAATATTTTGATGAACATCCTTAGTTCGTGAAGTTTTTTGAGTGGAGGAGTCGCTGTCGACATCCTCATCTTCCAATAATTTGTACAAATCTTCAGTAAACTCTTGTGATCCTATGGAATATTTTTCAAGTTGAGATACATTTTCTTGTTTTGTTATAATTTTCTGACTTGTTTTCTGGGTAACTGGTTTGACTTCTTTTTTTATCTTTTCAAAATTATCATTTTGAGAAATTGTCTTGTATGAGTAGAAATATTTATTTACAATCTTAATCATCAAATCTATCAAAGACAAGCTATCGTCACACTTTGTTTTAGTTAACATCAAGATTTCTCGTATGGACTTGGTAGTTGTCCAAGGCTTATCAGTGTAGTGATATTTCTCTAATTCTTCAGAAATGTTTCTAGGATTGGACTTATAATATTTGTCAGAATAGTATAATTTCTGCAATCTATCAAAATCTTCAAGTCCATTTCTTTCATTTATCATTTTATCTTTTAAATTGTTGTCTAAGATTATCATTAAAATCGTGGAGATATCCGTTTTATTTGACACATTATCAATTATTTTCATAACCGAATTCATATCGTAGAATCTGTAAGCAAATCCAAAAAGCGCAGTCTGAAAAATCTCGGCATAGATATTATCTTTAGTAATAAAATCTAAATTGGGGTTCATGTTATAATCTTCACTCAACAGCCAAAATAGATTTTTGGACCTTGAATCTTCCATTATTCAAATATCTCTTCCGGTTTCAAATCGTCCTTGAATATAGTGTCGATAATATCTTGCACGATTGTTTTTTCAAATTCATCGAATGTTTTATTAACAATTCCAAGTTTTAAGCTGGATTTTACGCTCAAACCTCTTTTCATAGCGTGGATTGAAGATAACAAACCACGCAAGTCGATACATCTTCCAGAAATTTCAGAATTCAAACTTTTTTCTTGTAAATCCATGAAGAATCTGACGAACATTTTTTGAGCAGTGTCTGTCAAAGAAAATTCTTCTGAAAGAATCTTGTTCAAAGTTTTTTCGTCTGTTTTTGGCATATCTATTACGAAAAATCTGGACAACAACGCTTCATTGATTTCACGCGTACCAGCGTATCCGTAATTCATTGTAGCCAAGAATCTTGTTTTATCGTGAATATCTACTTTTTCAAAACCAGGTATATCTATAATTCGACGATAATCCAAGACGGAGTGCATAATAGCAACAGAATCGTTCTTCGCCATATTAATCTCATCAAACACACAGAACCCCCCGTTTAGTGAAGATTCCAACACTGGACCTGCCTTGAAAATAACCTCATCGTTTTTCAAAGTATCCATCCCAATCAAACTTTCAGAATCTGTATTTACATGGAAAGAAATATTCCATTGTGGTCTTTGGAAAATATACGCCAAATTATCACATAATATATTCTTGCCGGTAGCTTTGGGACCAACCAATAACAAATTGTTCGCTTCCAAAATGCTTGTTATAGCCATTTCCAAAACTTCTTTTCCATAATAATTAAATCGTGGTTTTGGAATTCTGGATTTGAATTTGTCATCTACTTCATTATTCTTCAAAAATTTTTCTACATCTTTTATTAAATTTTTATTTATATTTTGTGATTCAAGTAAATTATTCATATTACCTCTTTCATAAACTATCTAATTTGTGACATTAGTATGATATAATAAATTAAAAGAAATTGGAAGTAGGTGAATAAATGAAGAAAGCATGGGGAGGTTTCGTAAAAGGATTTGCGAAATTTTTGGATGGATTTTTCGGATTTTTAATAGCATTTATAGAAACATTGGTTAATTTAACTGTAGGATTTAGGTATGTACTAGGATCCATACTATCCTTCGGTTGTATATTTATTTTGTTCTTTCCTTATATATTTTTCAAATACAAATGGGTTACATTTACGGTTTTGTTCATAACGATATTTCCTATTTTGGGTAAAGGATTCGTCAATTATCTAAAATATGTAAAATATTCTATGGTTGAATTCTTACGTGGATACGGGGATTATTATCTCAATAATTCACAAACAAAATACACTTCTTATTCTGATTACAAGAAGAAATACATCTTCAACAAACAAGAAGAAGAAAGAAAAGCGCGTGAAGAACGACAAAGACGTGAACAAGAAGAATGGACTAGAAGATTTGAGGAATGGTTCAATCAAAACGGATTTGGCTTCGATGATTTTGGATATTACCAACAACAAGGTCAATACGGTAGGTACAACCAAGGTTATGGTCAACAAGGATATGGATATCAAAACCAATACCAAAATCCAGTGGACGATTTCGTTAGAACTTACGAACAACATTGCGACACGTTGGGAGTTGGATACAATGCAGACAAGTACGAAATCAAATTGAATTACAGAAAACTTGCCAAGAAATATCACCCTGATATAAACAAAGCAGCAGATGCAACTGCGAAGTTCCAAGAAGTTAACAATGCATACGACTTTTTGTCCAATGAACAAAATATAGAAAGATACAACAGAATCAAAAACAAAAAATAGTTTACCGCTGGGAGAATATCTCCCAGTTTTTTATTGAAAAATTAGAAAAAATCTTGACACATTACGAGAAATGGTATAGATTAAAGTAAATACAACATAAATAATATAATCTACAATGAAGTTTAAGAAAAAACAAAATGTTCAACATTGTTATATTAATTAACAATGTAAATGAGAAAATGAAAGGAAATTAAAATGAAAAACAATAATGGTAGGAAGAAATCAACAAAAAAATTAACTATAGCTTTATGTATGGTTATTTTTGCAATTGTGTTTAGTTCAAAAGTTTATGCGGTTAAATTAGTTAATGAACAATCCAAAGTTAATGAATTAGAATTGCCTGAATTAGATTCTATGAAAATAACAAAACAAATTAAAAATAGAGGAAAAACTATAAAATCACAATCTACTTCTAGAGAAAATTACAAACAAATACAAGAACAATTGGGTGTTTCCCTTTTAAATAGTGAATTGTCAAAAGACGATAAGTACATGATTTCAGATGTTGAAACTGATAATAAAGATTATGCTATAATCAAATGTGACAATTATATTCTTGGAGATACATCAAACTACTCTTACAATGAAGAAGATGGATTTTATAGTTATGATGAAGGAAACTTGTACAAATCTCCAATATCAATACAAGCGGATATAATTTTAAGTGAAACTCAGCTTAACAATGTATGGACTACTGATTATTTGGGAATGTATGGTTTCGTAGAGCAATTTGTTTCGGAACAAGGATATAAAGTTAATTTAATTGAAACAAAAAATGACGGTAATCAACCACAAAATTTCGTATCTAAAAAGATAGCTGTTTTTGTAGCGGATGGAATTAGATATACATTGACAGGTAAAACAACTGTTGACAATATGAAACAAATAGTAAATTCAATGAAATAAAATATTTAGGTGCTGCACAATGTAAAATTGTGCAGTATTTTTTATTGATAATTTATCATAACAAGTGCAACATAAAATAACTCATAGCTAATCAGCTGTGTTAATATGTAAGTGACCAAACAAAACATATTAAAAGGAGCGATTAACTATGAGCTATAACCATCTTACCATAGAAGAGAGATCTTGTATCTATCAATTTTTAAATTTAGGAATGAGTATAAGAAAAATTGCACAAGCACTTAAAAGGTCACCTAGTACAATATCTCGAGAAATTAAAAGAAATTCTTCTAAAATAAAATCCAGTAGAGGAAGTTACACTAAATACTTCCCAATAAAGGCAAATGACAAATATCGTCATAGAAGGAAAGATTGTCATAGGAAAACCAAGTTTTCTAAAGATGTTATTGAGTATTTAACTATAAAAATTAATGAACATTGGTCACCTGAACAAATATCAAATAGAAATACAAATTCTATTAATCATATACCATCTACATCAACTATATATAGGCTTATACACGCAAAAAAACTGCCAAAAACCAGTATGGAAAATTTGAGAAGAAAAGGAAGATTTAAAAGACCAGCAGAAAAAAGAGGAAAATTTAACGATAAAGGCAGAACTATTAAGAAAAGACCTAAAGAAATATACAAAAGGCAAGAGCTAGGTCACTGGGAAGCAGATACAGTAGAATCAGGCAGGTTCGATCATAAAAGAAAAAGTGGATACTGTTTCGTAACTTTAGCAGAAAGAAAATCTAGATACTATATAGCAATTCTAGTTGAAAATAGAAAATCAGAAAATGTAACACCTGCAATAATCAATGCACTAAAAGATTTTACCAAAGAATTAGTGAAAACAATAACTTTTGATAGAGGTAAAGAATTTTCAGAATTTGAGAAAATAGAAAAAGAGTTAGGATGTAAAACTTATTTTTGTGACCCCTACTGTGCATGGCAAAAGGGTACAAATGAAAATAGTAATGGACTTTTAAGGGAGTTTTATCCTAAGGGTATGGATTTATCGGAAGTAAATATTAATGATTTAAATTATAACTTAAGTTTAATGAATAATAGACCTAGAAAATGTATACAATATAAAACACCTAAAGAAGAACTTTTTGGTTTCTTACCATAGGTGTTGCATTTGATTTGACAATTAGTCTATTGAAAAAAATATAAAAATTTAATCACGAAAATCAAAACTTTGTCTAAATTTTTAAAAATTTATTTTTCATTTAAAAGAATGTAAATTAAAAATATCAAAGTTACAGCAATCAAAAAATTATAATAAAAATGTTTTCATTTATACATATAGCAATTTTTATAAAAAATTCAACAATATATCTAAATTCTATTTCGATTTAAAAATTTATATGGGTTATAATAGGTAGATGTGAGGAAGTGAGTTTATGAAAGATATAATCAATAAAATAATTGAGATTGATAAAAAAGCACAGGATTTGGATGAATCTTTTCAAAATGATCTTGTGACTGAACAAAAAAAGCAAAAAGAAGCTATAAGACAGCTTGAAGACAAATATCAATCAGAATCTGTAACTAAACTTAATTCTGTCCATGAAGATATTATTAATAGCCAAAACAATAATATCGAAAATCAAAAGAAGAGTATTGAAGAAAAGAAAAATCACTTGAAGGAAATCTTCGATAAGAACGAGGATAGATTGGTGGATAAATTCTTCAACATTATTACGGAGTAATTATGGGATCTGCAAGATTATATAGTGCGCTTAATACTAAGATTTCTAAGATTAGCTCAGAGCTTTTGTCTGATGAAGATTTTAAGAAATTATTAGAAGCTGATACTAATAAGGATCAATATGATTATCTTTTGAAATTGGGAAAGATTGAGGGTGAATACGCAAACGAGGGCGTGAGTCAGTTTGAAAACAGTCTTAATGATAAGATGATTAAAACTGAAGAAAAGTTGAAATACTATATGAACGGCAGGTACAAGGATTTTTATAATTCTTTGTTGGAGTATTATGTCGTTGAAGATATTAAAACTTTGGCGCGTGTTATCGTTAGAAGGGAATACACCGATAGGTTGAATGATAATCTTATAGTTCTCAGGGATACAAAATTTTCTCGAATTTCTTCGTCGACTACGATTCAAGATTTTGTGGATATGTTAGATGAGCCATACAAATCTATTGTCGATAGGTACAAGGAAGAAAATCGTCACAGAATTTTGTTTTTTATTGAGATGAACTTGGATAGAAATTATTATTCAAACATTATCAAGATGAGTCAAGGTTTATCGAAACAAGATTCTAAGATTGTCCAAGATTATTATGGTGAAAAAATCGACTTATTGAATTTGGAATGGATTTATAGAGCTAACAAATATTATGAAATCAATAGCGAGATTATTTTCAACTTTACGATTTTGGGCGGTAAATTGTTCCAATTGGACGATTTGAAGAAGATTTCGTATATGGATTTTGATGAGTTGATGAAGTTTATTTCCGAAAGCAAGTATTCTTTCTTGGTTAATACCGACAATGATATTGATTTGTACATGGATAGGAGAGTTTACAGATATCTTTATTTCAAGGCTATGGATTTGCTACATACTAATAAGTACAATATTTCGAAACTTATTGCGATTGGCGAATTACTTGAGTTTGAAAAATTTGATATTGAAAAAAGTGTGGAATCTAAGAGATTTAATTTGGATTTTGAAAAGTCCAAGTCTTATCTGATTAGAAGAGTTTAAGGAAGTGGTAAATTGAGAGCAGAAAAAATGTACATGATGAATGTAGTTGGAAATCTGAAGTATCTTGAATCCACTATAAAAGATTTGTTGGATATTGGAAGTGTCGAACTTACTGATAGTTTGAGCCAAATCGAAAACAATACTTTTATCGTTAATATCAATAGTGAAAATATCGAAAAAACTATGGAGTTTAATAATGTTACTGGTTTTGAAAACAGGGATGTTAAGGAATTGAATTCTATTGCTGATAATTTGAAGGATATTTTCAAAATTGATTTGAAAGATGAGAGATTAAAAAGAGAGTACAACGAAGATGAAATCAAAGACTTCTACGGTTCTATTAAATCTAAGGTGGACAAGATCTACGATTGTGAAAACCAAATTGATGAAAATAAAAAAGAGTTAGAAGATTTGTATTTGATAGAAGATTTGGATGTTTCTATTGAAAGCTTGTGTGATATGAAGTATTTCGATTATCGCTTTGGCTATTTGTCTAAGGAAAATAGATTAAAGTTGAAGAAAAACTACGATAATATCATGGCAAGTGTACTTCATTTGGCAAGTAAGAACAAAAAGGAAGTTTATGTAGCTATTTATCCAAAAGATGTGTCCATTGAAACAGACAGAATTCTAAGGTCTTTGAATTGGACTGATATTAATATTAACAAGAATAGAAAAGATATTCCAAAAGAAATAATTTCCAAAATTGAATTGGAAAATGAAAACTTGGGAGCCCAAATCTCAGAATTAAATCAAAGTTTGAATGAGATTTACAGAGATAACAAAAGCAAAATCATTGATATGGTGATTTCTGCTAATTTGTTGATTCAATTAGAAGATGTGAAGAGTTTACTTGGAAGAAGTGAAAACTACTTTTACTTGGCAGGTTGGGTTCCTGAATCAGCTAAGAGTGTTGTTCAAGAAAAATTATCTGCATACGATGATATGTTCATTAATTTCTTGGATGCAGATGACAGTGGACTAACTCCTCCCACCAAGCTCAAAAACAACAAATTTTTTAAACCGTTTGAGCTTTTAGTAAACATGTATGGAACTCCAAATTACAAGGAAATCGACCCTACTGTATTTTTTGGGTTGACTTATATGTTGTTGTTCGGGGCTATGTTTGGAGATTTGGGACAAGGCGCTGTGATGTTTGTAGCAGGTGTTTTGTTAGCTAAGTTCAAGGACAAAATGATGGGTGGACTTCTTGAAAGAATTGGTGCAAGTTCCATGATTTTTGGGATTTTTTACGGTTCTTTCTTCGGATTAGAAGGAGTTATTCCAGCGTTATTTTTAAAACCATTTGAAAATATCAACAAGGTTTTGATTATAGCTATAGGCCTTGGAATTGTACTTTTATTGATGGCTTATGTTTTAGGATTATGCAATAATTATATTTTTAAAGATGTGCAAGAAGGACTTTTCGGACAAGAAGGTTTGGCAGGATTTTTGTTGTTCTTGTTGTTCTTGTTATTAGCTGCAACTGTAGCATTAGAATTACACATTGTGCCTGTTGGAGTAATAGCAGCTTGTATGTTGATTGTGATTTTCGTTATGATTTTCAAGGTTCCATTGACACAACTTTTGTACAAGAGAAGACCTCTTCACAATGGATTAGATGTTACAGGTTATTATGTCGAAAGTTCATTTTCAATTATTGAAACTTTGATTTCGATGTTTTCTTCAACGGTATCATTTATAAGAGTAGGAGCATTTGCTATCAACCACGTTGGTTTGTTCTTGGCATTCACATCTATCGGTAAGATGATAGGAACAAATGCAGGGAATGTAGCTATGATAATTGTAGGTAATATCGTGATTTTGGGTCTTGAAGGTTTGATTGTGTTTATTCAATCGTTGAGACTTGAATATTATGAATTGTTTAGTAAGTATTTTAAAGGTGACGGAATTTTATTCCAACCAACTATAAAGAGAATTTAAAGGAGATAAATTTATGTATTTTATTTTAATTTCAACAGCAATAATAGTTTTATTAACTATAGGTTCAGGTGTTTATTTGTTATATAACAACACTGATTCATCAAAAACAAAATTAAAAAAAGCTTTAAGAACTAATCTTTTTGCTATAATTCCATGTCTTGTAATGGCATTTGTATTTTTAATGCCAAACTCAGCATTTGCAGAATCTGCAGCTGGTGCATCTAATGGTCTTGGTCTTTTAGCAGCAGCTTTATCAACAGGTCTTGCAACAATTGGTACTGGTTATGCAGTAGGTGTTGTAGGTTCATCAGCATTGGGAGCTGTTAGTGAAGATCCATCATTATTAGGTAAATCATTAATTTATGTAGGATTAGCAGAAGGTATTGCAATTTACGGATTGGTTATTTCAATTCTTATTTTGCAACAATTATAATTATGAAATCCGTAATTATAAGTGCGGATAATGTTACAAATCTTGGTATGCGCCTTGCTGGAATCACAGGTTTAGTTGCGAATAACGAAGCTGAAATGAAGAGAGCTTTCAAGGCTGCAACTATTGATGACACTTTGGGTGTTGTCATTATCACTGAGGAAGTATTCAATACTATAAAAGATGAAGTGACAAAACACAAAGACAAGGGTAAGAAGCCATTGGTTGTAACAATACCCGGAAGAAATGGACTTGAAGACAAAGATTTCTTGATGAAATACATTAAGGGGTCTATAGGAATTAAGGTAGATTAGAGGTAGAAATGATTTTATTAGAAAAGAAATTAGATATTTTTAACAAAATAATCTATGCGAATAAGAAAAAAGATTATGAAAAGAAACTTCTTGAGGTAAAAAACTCTAATCAAAATGAGCTAAAAGAATACGAACAAAAATTAATTGATGAATACAATTTAAATTTGAAAAAAAGAACCAGAAAAGCTGAACAAAAATCTATCGAAAAATTGAGAACTGCTGAACAAGAAAGCAGAAGAGAGCTTTTGGTTTTAAAAGAAAATGTATTGCAAAAATTGTTTGATAATGTTACTAAAAAAATATTGGATTTTGTGAAGACCGATGAGTACAAAGAAAAATTAATCAGGAACATTGAAGAAAACTTGGCTGATTTGGATTATAAGGTAGTGTTGTTGGTTTTACAAAACGATTATGATTATGTAACTAAGAATTTCAGTTCAGAAAAAGTCGAAGAAATCAAATCCATTCCTAACAATTACTTGGGAGGATTTATGATTCAAGATGTAGAAGAAACAGTGAATTTTGATTACACTTATTTGTCAAAAATGCAAGATTGCAAACATGAAATGGGTGAAGATATTCATAATCTAATGACAGGCGGTGATATCAATGAATAATGGTAAGATTTTTTCTATTAATGGTCCTGTAATAAAAGGAAGAAATATGACCGATTTTACAGCCAAGGAAATGGTGTTAATCGGTGAAAAGAAATTAATCGGAGAAGTTATCAGTCTTGAAGATGATATTGCGGTTATCCAAGTTTATGAAGAAACTGAAGGATTGAAAAAAGACGATGAGATTTATCATACTAACAAACCACTTTCATTAAAATTGGGACCTGGTTTGTTGAAGAATATGTTTGATGGTATTGAAAGACCATTAAAAGAAATCAGAGACAAATTTTCAACTTTTATCCCAGAAGGTATTGGACTTATTTCAATTGATGAAGAAAAATTATGGGATGTCACTATAAAAGTTAAAAATGGTGACACTGTTACTCAAGGACAAATCATAGCAGAAGTTCCAGAAACAGAAGCTATCGTTCACAAAATTATGATTCCAGTTGGAGTTAATGGTACTGTCAAAAACGTGCTTGAAAATGGCAAGTACAATATTGAAACTACTATTATGCAAGTTGAAGATGATTTTGGGAATGTAACAGATATAAAATTATACCAAGACTGGCCAATCAGAATTCCAAGACCTTCCAAAGAAAGACTAGATGTCGATCGTTTATTGGAAACTGGTCAAAGAATTTTGGATGTGTTTTTCCCACTTGCAAAAGGTGGTACTGTAGCAATTCCGGGTGGATTTGGTACAGGAAAAACAATGACACAACACCAATTGGCAAAATACGCCGACGCAGATATTATTATTTACATTGGTTGTGGTGAACGCGGTAACGAAATGACAGAAGTATTGGAAGATTTTCCTAAACTTATCGATCCAAACAACGGAAAGCCACTTATGGAAAGAACTGTGTTGATTGCAAATACTTCCAACATGCCAGTAGCAGCCAGAGAAGCAAGTATCTACACTGGAATTACAATGGCAGAATATTTTAGAGATATGGGATATGATGTCGCAATAATGGCAGACTCCACTTCTCGTTGGGCAGAAGCTCTTCGTGAAATTTCAGGAAGACTTGAAGAAATGCCTGCAGAAGAAGGATATCCTGCATATCTTCCATCAAGAATTGCACAATTCTACGAAAGAGCAGGGATTGTAAAAACTTTGAACGACAACGAAGGATCAGTTACAATTATCGGAGCAGTTTCTCCAGCTGGTGGGGATTTCAGTGAACCAGTTACAGAAAACACAAAGAGATTCGTAAATGTGTTCTTGGGTTTGGATAAGGACTTGGCATATTCAAGACACTATCCAGCAATTAACTGGATGAGCAGTTATTCTTCTTATGTAGAAAAATTAAGAGATTATTACGAATCTAAACTTGGCGAAGATGTTGTAGATTTGAGAAATCAAATGCTTAAATTGTTATACGAAGAAGACAAATTAAAGGAAATAGTAATGCTTGTTGGTGAAGATGTTCTTCCAGATGATCAAAGATTGATTTTAGATATTTCAAATGTAATGAAGCTAGGATTTTTGCAACAAAATGCTTTCAGTAAGGTGGACACTTATGTTCCTCTTAAAAAGCAAGTTGAAATGCTTAAAACTATCAAATTATTATACGAAGAAGGTCGCAAAGCGATCAAAGAACAAATTCCTATTTCTCAAGTTAAAAATGCAGATTTGTATTCAAAAGTTATCGCCATGAAAAACACAATTTCCAACGAAGATTTAAGTGGAATCAAAGATTTAAATGACGAAATCAAAGAATTTTATAGCGATTTGATTAGCAAATACGAAAAGTAGGTGATTTTATGATAAAAGAATACATTAAACTAAAAAAAGTTGAAAGTTCAATTATAGAAGTTGAAAATGTAAATGAAGCATCTTTTGGTGAAGTTGTCGAAGTAAAATCATCTGCATCAGATAAATCAATGGTTGGTAAAGTTGTAAACATTAACGACGATACTGTTACTATTCAAGTATTTGGTGACAGTACAGGAATGAGTACACAAAATACTAAGGTTAGATTTACACAAAGACCATTCGAAATAGCTTTGTCAGAAGATATTTTGGGAAGAAAATTCAACGGAATTGGTCAACCAATTGATGATGGGGGAGATATTTACGCCGCAAAACGCTACAACGTAAATGGTCGTGCCATCAACCCAGTTTCCAGAGTTTACCCAAGAGATTTTATACAAACAGGAATCAGTTCAATAGATTGCTTGATGACTTTAATCAGAGGACAAAAACTTCCGGTATTTTCTGGATCTGGAATGAGTCACAATAGATTGGCTGCACAAATCGTTCGTCAAGCGAAAATCAAAGGTGCAAACGAAGATAACTTTGCAATTGTATTCGGAGCGATTGGTGTAAAACATGACGAAGCAAGATTTTTCGAAGATACTTTCAGACAATCTGGTGTATTGAATAATGTGTGTATGTTTGTAAATTACGCTGACGATTCAATAATGGAAAGAATTATAACTCCAAGAGCAGCTTTGACTGCAGCAGAATACTTGGCTTTCGAAAAAAATTATCACGTTTTGGTAATCATAACTGATTTGACAAGTTATGCAGAAGCTCTTCGTGAAGTTTCATCAAAAAGAGAAGAAGTTCCTTCCAGAAAGGGCTATCCAGGATATTTGTATTCTGATTTGGCATCATTGTATGAAAGAGCAGGTATGATAAAAGATGCAGAAGGTTCTGTAACTTTGATTCCAATTTTGACAATGCCAAACGACGACATCACACATCCTATTCCAGACTTAACAGGATATATCACTGAAGGACAAATTGTTTTGGAAAGAAGTTTGATGCAAAAAGACATTTATCCACCAATCAATGTTCTTCCATCATTATCCAGACTTATGAAAGATGGTATTGGTGAAGGATATACTAGAGAAGATCATCCAGATGTAAGTAGCCAATTATTTTCAAGTTATTCTCACGTTCAAGAAGTTAGAGATTTGGCACAAATTATCGGCGCAGATGATTTGAGTGAAGCAGATCAAAAATATTTGAAATTTGGAGACGAATTTGAAAATAGATTTGTAAGACAAGATTATTATGAAAACAGAGAAATCGAAGAAACATTGGATCTTGCGTGGGATTTATTGAAGATTTTACCAGAAAACGAATTGGACAGATTATCACCAGAAATGATAAAACAACATATGAACAGGTGATTATATGGCAGTTTATAAGATGACTCCTACAAAGGGGAATTTAATAAAAGCTAAAAAGACATTGGATTTTTCCAAAAAAGGTTACAATCTTTTGGATAAAAAAAGAACTGTCCTCATCAAAGAAATGATGGGGCTAATGAAAAAAGCACAAACTCTTCAAGATTCCATCGAAAAAGAGTTTGAAGAAGCTTACGCTCTTTTAACGGAAGCATCAATAACAGTTGGAACTGATAGACTTGAAGAAATTTCCCGTTCGATTAGTCACGAAAAAGAATTCGATATAATTTACAAATCAGTAATGGGAGTTGAAGTTCCAAACATTGTATATCCAAAATCAAAAGCCGAAGCGCAATATGGTTTCTTCAGAACTAATGCTTCGTTCGATAGAGCTGTTCTTGCATTCAACAAAATTAGAGAGACTATCTACGAGTTAGCAGAAATGGAAAATGCAGTGTACAAATTGGGTAAGGAAATCAAAAAAACTCAAAAACGTGCCAATGCGTTGGATAAAATACAAATTCCAAAATACGAACAATCCATCAAAGATACTGAAGATATCTTAGCTGAAAAAGAAAGAGAAGAATTCTTCAGATTGAAGATGGTCAAAAAGAAAAAGAAATAAATTTCGGTTGGGCAGATGGTTTGCCTGACCGATTTTTTTGTTATAGTATAGATATAACAAATCAATTAAAAGGAGGAGATAAGAGTATGTTAAAATTCATAGCACAATGTATTTGGTGGCAAGATATTAGAAAACCTGAGAAAATTTCTGAAAATATTATAAGAATATTGTATATGGCATTGGAATTATTTATCAGCTGGTTGTTGATAATGTATTTGACAAATTTCAGCTTAAATAAAGTTGTTTATGTAATCTTATCTGTTTATGTAGTGTTATCTTTGTTGACTTTCGGAGCTATCAGGTCATACTTGCTTGAGATTTCTGAGGATAAACCTCTTTTTTCTTGGGGATTTTGGGTTTTGGGTTGGCCGATTTCTTTAATCGGCTTATTCTTTTTGGCTTTTAATAAAGAAAATATTTTGAAAAAAACTGAAAAATAATTTTAGGGAATTCTAAAACGAATTCTTTTTTTGTTTGTGATTGATGTGTGTTTGGGGTATTATATAAAGAGAGGTGATTTTATGTGTAATTGGGATTTGTCCAAGATGTATAAGGACAAAAATGCAATCGAAAAAGATATTAAATTAGTTAACGAAAATATTAATAAAATTGATGAGTTGAAGAAAAATGAAAAGGATAATTTCGTAAAAATATTGGATTTACTTTTCGAAACTGACAGAGTAATGGATAATTTGTACACTTACGCTTCAATGAAAAAGGATGAAAACAGCAAGGTTTCAGATAGTGTAAAATTGGAATTGGAATTATCATCATTGTACAACAAGCTACAATCTAGATTTTCTTTTGTTGAACCATTTGTTTTATCATTAAAAGAAGATGAACAAGACAAACTTATCAAAGAAAATCCAAGTTATGAAATATTTTTCAAAAAGATTTTGAGATTTAAGGAACACACTTTATCTGCAGAAGAAGAAAACATTATTTCTCTTATGAGTGAAGCTATGTCAAGCCCTCACAATGATTTCTATAGTTTGCAAAACACAGATATGGAATTTCCTTATGTAGAATCAATCGATGAAAAGCTTACAAATGCAAATTTTGTTCCACTATTATCTAAGCTTCCACGTGAACAAAGAAAAGAAGTTTTTGAAAAATATTACGATGAATTAGCTAAATACAACAATACATTTGGCTCTACTTTGTATGCAAATATCAAAAACTTGGTTATACTATCTAAAATCAAAAAATACGACAGTGCAAGACAAATGGAATTGTTCAACGACGATGTTGAAGAAGTTGTGTACGATAATTTGATCGACATTGTGCACGAATATTTGCCATACATGTACAAATACTATAAGGCAAGAACAAAATTGTTAGGATTAGATGAGCACCACATGTACGATGTTTATGTTCCATCTACAAAAGGTTTTGACCGTGAAATCCCATTTGAAGAAGCTAAGAAAATGGTGATTGAAGCTGTAAAACCAATGGGAGAAGAATATCAATCTATCATGAAGAAGGCTTTTGAAGAAAATTGGATTGATGTATATCCAAAAGATGGCAAGAAACCAGGCGCTTATAGTTGGGGATCTTACGACTCTTATCCATATATTTTATTAAACTACACAAATGATGTGGATTCTGTGTTCACTTTGATTCACGAATTGGGTCATTCGATTCATTCATATTATTCAAGAGCTAACAATGAGTTCAAATATGCAGGTTATACTATATTTGTTGCGGAAGTTGCAAGTACTTGTAACGAAATGTTGTTGTTGGATTATATGATTAAAAACGCTAAGAATGACGATGAAAAACTATACTTGTTAGATCATCACATCAACTCATTCAAATCAACAATTTTCAGACAAACTATGTTTGCAGAATTTGAACGAGAAACTCACAAATTAGTTGAAGAAGAAAAGGCATTAACTGGAGAAGATTTCAACGAAATCTACCTTAACTTAAACAAAAAATACTTTGGAGATAGTGTTGTATCAGATGATTTGATTAAGTACGAATGGTCAAGAATTCCTCATTTCTACACTAACTTCTATGTGTATAAGTATGCTACAGGTCTTAGTTCATCATCAATCTTGTCACAAAAGATTTTATCGGGAAATGAGCAAGATTTGGAAAACTACAAGAATTTCTTGAAAGATGGTAACAAAAACTATCCTCTAGTACAACTTAAAAACGCTGGAGCAAACATCAAAGATAAAGAAGTTTTGAGAACTGCTTTTGAAGTTTTTAAAGAAAAAGTATTAGAATTTGAAGAAATTGTCAATAAATAAAGGAGATAATCATGAAATACAAATCATTACACACATGTATAAGAGTAACTAACTTGGAAAAATCAATCGAATTTTATGAAAAAGCATTGGGAATGGAAGTTACAAAAACAAAAGATTTCCCAGAAGATGAATTCACACTTGTGTATATGACAAGTGATCACGATTACGAAATAGAATTGACTTACAACTACGGAAAAACAGATTATACTCATGGTGATTTCTACGGTCACATGGCTTTTGAAGTTGAAGATTTGAAAAAATCGCACGAATATCACAAATCTTTAGGTTATGAAGTTGATGAATTAGGCGGACTTGAAGGAGTTGCAAAGTTTTATTTCATGAAGGATCCAGATGGATTCAACATCGAAATAATCGGTAAATAGTATGAATCTTGAGTTAAAACATGTGAACAAATCTTTTGGAGATAACAAAGTTTTAACCGATATTTCATTTAAAGTTGAAAGCGGACGTGCTTTTGGGTTTTTGGGTAGAAATGGAGCCGGAAAAACTACAACTATGAGAATCATTACGGATGTTTTGAGTGCTGATAGTGGGCAAGTTTTGGTTAACGGCTCTCCCATTAACCATGATGAAGTTAATATCGGATATCTTCCTGAAGAAAGAGGATTGTATTCTAATGAAAAAGTGTTCACACAGTTGTATTATTTTGCCAGACTCAAAGGCACCGATAGGAGAAGTGCGCTTCAAAATGTCAGATATTGGCTTGACAGATTTGACCTTGCAAAATACAAGAACAGAAAATTGTCCACTTTATCAAAAGGTTTGAGACAAAAAGTTCAAATAATTTCGGCTCTTTTAAATGATCCGGATATTTTGGTTCTTGATGAGCCGTTTTCTGGACTTGATCCAATCAATGCTCATGAACTTAAACTAGCTGTGGGAGAATTTATACAAAATCAAAAAATTGTTATATTTTCCAGCCATTTAATGAGCTATGTAGAAGAATTCTGCAGGGATGTTTGTGTCATCGAAGAGGGAAGAATTATTTTGAATGGCGACTTGAATGAAATCAAAGCTTCTATGGCTGAGAAGAAGATGCTACTTAATGCAAACAACATGGGAATTTGGGAATTGAAAGAATTGTTAGAAGCAGAAAACTTGATTTATCCAGATGCTGTTGTCAGAGAATTCAAGCTGTTGGTTAGACTTACTGAGAATGTAACGAAAGAAGACATATTGGAATTTATGATGCTTAATCAAATCGACATCAATTGTTTCAGCCAATATGAACCAAGTCTTCAAGATGTTTTCGTGTCAAAGGTTGGTGTTAGAGAATAATGAAAAAATTCAGCAGAGTATTTAATTTTGAATTTAACTCCATAATCAGACACAATTCGTATTTGATTGCTACATTGGTGATTACAGTATTGGTGTTTGCTTTGTCTTTCTTGCCAAGGTTTATGCCATCTATTTTCAACAACACCAATGCAGGTGCAAACAAAAACGCAACCGTTGATATTAATGCGCTCACATTCAAAAACACTTGCATTTATTCGTCAAATAAGGATATTGACGTTGAATATTTAAAGACTATCATGGGACTTGAAAGTAAAGATGTGCTTACTTCTGAGGCTGATGTAAAAAAAGCTGTAGAAAATGGTGAATACAATATAGGATTTGTAGTAGAAACTCCAACTAAGTTCAATTCTTATATCAAAAACAAAGAATTTATGGACGATCATTCCGAAAGATTCACGAGAGCTTTGGAAAAATATAATTACGATAAAAGCTTGATAAATAATGGGGTAGATCCTGGAATAATTGAAAAAAATTCTAAGGCAAAGATAGATTTTACGGAAAAAGTTTTGAATAAAGACAGGTCGCATTCATTTGTATTTTCCATAGTTTTTGTCATTCTTTTTGATTTGATGATACTTTTTTACGGAAGCGTTATGAGTAACAATATTTCAAGGGAAAAAAAGGATAAGACAATTGAGGTGCTTTTATCATCTGCAAAGCCAAGTGTATTTGTGTTTGGTAAACTTTTGAGTTCAGCAGTTTTAGGATTAATCCAATATTTTATATTTATTTTTGCGGGAATAATCGGAATATTTGTCAATAAAAACTACTATCCAGAAGGAATATGGACGTTTTTCACAAATACTTTGAGTATAAAATTCTTGTTGACTATACTTTTATTTGTAGTGTTTGGATTTGTTTTGTATTTGATTTTGTTCCAAATTCTTGGACTTGCTGTAAAAAGAGCGGAAGAAGTTAACTTCCTAATAGTTCCAATATTTTTGGTATTGGTAGGATTGTTCTTCGTGATAATAAATTCATTGGGAAAAGACAGCGATCTTTTGATTAAAATATTATCGTTTGTGCCATTTTCATCGGCAACTTTGATGCCTGTTAGATTTTTATTGAATGATGTAAAACTATTGGAAATCGGAATATCATTTGGATTGATGCTTGTTGTGATAGTTTTGTTGCTAGTAAGAGCAATAAAAATGTATCGCAAAAGCGCAATGGAAAATATCGATTAAAGCACTTGACAGAATCTTATAATAGTGTTAGTGTTATATTGTAACAATTAGATAATTATCTTATTAAGAGCAGTGGAGGGAATGGGCCCTATGAAACTCAGCAACCTATTAAATTAGGTGCTAAATCCCACAGGAAATCCTGAAAGATAAGTTTACACATCCTTACCTTTTCAGGTGAGGATTTTTTTATGGAGGTATTATGAAAAACATATTTTTAACATCTGAATCAGTTACTGAAGGTCACCCAGACAAGGTTTGTGACCAAATTTCTGATGCAATATTAGATGCAATAATTAAAGAAGACAAGGATGCAAGGGTTGCTTGTGAAACTTGTTCAACAACAGGACTTGTTATGGTAATGGGTGAAATCACTACAACAAGTTATGTGGACATCAGATCGATCGTCAGAAAAACTTTGGAAGAAATCGGATATGATAATGCTGATTATGGTATTGATGCAGGAACTTGCGCAATCATTACTTCATTAGAAGAACAATCTACAGACATCGCACAAGGTGTTGATGAATCTGAAGAATACAAGGGCAATAAATCAGACGAATACGATAGATACGGTGCAGGAGACCAAGGAATGGTATTCGGTTATGCAACTAATGAAACAGAATCAGGATTGCCATTGCCATTGGAATTATCACACAAATTAGCAAGAAGACTTGCAACTGTTAGAAAAGAAAAAATCTTAAATTATTTGAGACCAGATGGCAAGACACAAGTAACTGTTGAATACGAAAACGACGCACCAAAAAGAATTGAAGCTATCGTAGTTTCAACACAACACGATCCAGACGTTGATTATGAACAATTAAAGGAAGACATCAAAAGAGAAGTTATCTTGAAAATCGTAGATGAATCTATGATTGACGAAAACACAAAATTCTTCATCAACCCAACAGGAAAATTCGTAATCGGCGGACCAATGGGAGATGCTGGACTTACAGGAAGAAAAATCATCGTAGATACTTACGGTGGATTCTGTAATCACGGTGGTGGAGCATTCAGTGGCAAAGACCCTACAAAAACTGATAGATCAGCAGCATATTTTGCAAGATATATCGCAAAAAATGTCGTAGCAGCTGGACTTTGCGACAAATGTGAAGTAGGTTTCTCTTATGCAATCGGAGTTGCAAAACCAATCAGTATGTTCATTAACACATTTGGAACAAATAAAATCGAAGAAGGAAAAATTATTCAAGCAATAAATGAAAACTTTGATGCAAGACCAAAAGCAATCATCGACAAATTGGATTTACAAAGACCAATTTATAGAGATGTTGCAAGCTACGGACATTTCGGACGTAATGATTTGGATTTATCATGGGAAAAATGTGATAAAGCAGAAGCTTTGAAGAAATATCTATAAAACAAAAAATCAGTGAATGTTAAAATATTTCAACACTCACTGATTTTTTTTAGTACTTTTTTAGTACTCCAAAAAAAATAGATAGCTAAATTTAGCTATCTAGAGTATGTATGGCGGGAAATGGTAGGAATCGAACCTACCCGGGCAGCTCCTAACTACCTGAGACGGTTTTGAAGACCGCAGGGCACACCAGCACCCATCAATTCCCAAATACTTTAATATTATACCAAAACTACAGTTAATTTACAAATTATTTTACATTCAATTCACAAAACTGTAATAAATATAATAGATTAGGGCAATGCATAAGCAAAGCCCAATTCTATTATTTAAAATCTTTTACTTTAACTCTGTCATTTTCAATTCTCTTAGTATAGCCTTTAATGTCCAAAGTTTCTAGAAGTGTAATTGCACTTTTTCTTGACATATTAAGCATATCTTTGAGTTCTTTCACATTCAAAGTTTTGTTCTTATTGAAGTGATCATCGACAGTTTTGATAAATTTGTCGTAGCATTTTTTAGAAATCAAGAAGTTATCTCTTAAAATTACGACATCTTTTTGCAATAAAATTCCCAAAATAGTCTTGTCCTTTTGGTTGTGAACAACATTGTCTATCTTCAATAATTTGTCGAATTGGTTTTGGCAAATATCTTGAAGCATTTTCTTTCTGATTTTTTCATCTTCATCACTTAACTGAACTTTGTGACATTTAGATGATATTATACCACTTTCTTCCATCAAAACTTCTTGGTCGATTAAATCTTTAATCATGTAATTGAAGAAAGGTCTGTCATCGTCTAGTTGCAATTTTTTAAGAAGTTCTTCTTTGTTAATTCCAGGTAACAAAGGATTTGTTTTGTGGAATGAAATCACAAACATTTTTAATTTACCTAATAATTTTAAATAAGCTTCTTTTTCTAAAACTTTATCATTTCTAATTACAACTTTATCTTCTTGTTTTAGTTCATCCAACTCTTTTAAAACTTTGTCCTTAGATTCAGAAGAATAGAATACCAAGTCATCTATTTTAGTAGGGAAAGTTTCGTCTTGTAGATAATTTAGGATGATATCTTTGATTTTGCCTTCTTCTTTGATTTTAAGATTTTCAATGATTTCTTCATCAAATAACTTATGTTTTCTTACAGAACCATCTATTATAATTCCGCCACCGATTGTAACTTGTGGTGAGAATTGTCTTAAAATAAATGGATCAGATGTTTTTGCATAGATTTTTTCTTCAAGTCTTATTTGAACCAAAGCTTGAGAACCTGGTTGTATTACTTGTTTATCAAGAGGAACAACTCTTCCGAAAATTTCTTTTGTTCCGTGGAATAATCTAACTCTGTCCCAGTGGTTAAGAGGAGAGGCGCTTTCAAGTAGCGTAAGTCTAACATCTATCATATTGAAAGCTTTTAATGAGTTTTTCTTAGCTATTACGTAACCTCTGTCTATTTCATCCAAATTAAGATTTATATTCAAAGCAACCCTTTGGGATGGGTGAGCGACGTTTACATTCTTATTGTGAACTTGAATATTTTTAATGTTGATATCTTTTTCTATTGGATAAATAAAAGATTCTCCCTTGTGAATATCACCGTCTAATAAAGTTCCTGTTACAACTGTTCCAATTCCTTTTACGTTGAATTTTCTGTCGATATTCATTCTGTAATCTCTTTCGGCGTGTTTTTGCTTCAAATTCTTGGATTCAGAATCAATCATTTGAATCAAATTATCTATTCCTCTTTTCGAAATAGAATCTACTTCGCAAATAGGACAATTTTCAAGGAAAGTTCCTTTTACTAATTCTTTAACTTGTTCGATTGTTTTTTCAGTTTCTTCATCAGTTGCCAAGTCTCTTTTGGTTAAAACTACGATTCCTTCAGTTTTATTCAAAAACCTAAGTATATCCAAATGTTCAACAGTTTGTGGCATTACACCTTCCTTACAGTCGATACATAAAAGAATCATATCCATTCCAAAAGTACCGGTCATCATATTTTTTACGAATTTTTCGTGACCTGGCACGTCAATTATTCCAGCTCGTTGACCACTTGGAAGATCAAAATAGCTAAAACCTAAATCGATAGAAATTCCTCTCTTTTTTTCTTCCGGTAGTCTATCAGTGCTATTTCCGGTTAAAGCTTTTATTAATGTAGTTTTTCCATGATCAATATGGCCAGATGTACCTATAATAAAATCCATATAACCTCCAATTAATTTATTAATGTATATTATACCATATTTCGTTATCTTTTATAAAACATAAGGAAATTATTTTCATAAATTTTTGCGTAAACAGTTTAATTTAATTAAATGAAGTAATAACAATTTAAATATATCAATTACTTTATCAATATAATAAAGTTAATTATCCGTATAATACATTATAAGGAATATATATTCAACAAAAGTGCGTAAATATGATAATATTTAAAATGATAATGAATATTAATGAGGTTTTTCAACATAATACTAATTTACTTTAGACAATATAAGTGGTATAATTAAAAATATAAAAGAAAAATAATTTCGATAACACAAGGAAAACAATTTTTTAGGAGGATTTTAATGAGTTTTACATTTGACTTAAAAGAACATGCTTCTCAAGTCGAAGAATTTCGAGAATTTGTAAGAAGCAAAAAGGATATTAAAGGTCCTTTGATGCCCGTTCTACAACGTGCACAAGATGAATTTGGTTATTTGCCTAAGGAAATTATTACAATGATTTCTAAAATATTAGACATTCCTTTGTCAGAAATTTACGGTGTTATAACTTTTTATGCACAATTTTCTTTGATTCCAAAAGGAAAATATGATATTCAAGTTTGCGAAGGAACTGCTTGTTATGTAAAAGGAGCTCAAAGAGTTTCTGAAAAACTACAAGAGATTTTGAAGATTCCTGCAGGTAGTACTACCGAAGATCAAAAATTTTCCATCACACCATGTAGATGTGTTGGTTTGTGCGCATTAGCTCCAGTTATTGTTATTAACGGCGATGTGTACGGTAAGGTAGCTGTTAATGAATTAGAATCAATTATTAGTAAATATAATTAGTTATTAGGGGATTTGTTATGAATATTGAAAAACTTAATGAGATAAGAGACGAGTATGCAAAAAATATAAAGATGCGTGAACTCGTAAAGGATAAAATTTATGTTGAACATACTAATCCAAAAGAAAAACAAATAGTTGTGTGTGGTGGAGCTGGTTGTGAAGCTACAGGCGCTAAATCTTTGATTGATGAGTTTAACAAATATATAGAAGAAGAAAAAATTGAAAACGTAGTGGTTGTTCCAGTAGGATGTATCGGACTTTGCGAAACTGGTCCTAACGTTGTTGTATATCCTGAAGGAATTTTCTACACAAGAGTTAAATTATCAGATGTTAAGAGCATTGTCGACAAATCAATTGTAAATGATGATGTTGATGAAGATGTTGTTTATGAAAATGCAAAACAAGATGATAAGATTTTGAAATACAATTCAGTTGATTTCTACGATAAACAATTTAAGATAGCTTTAAGAAATGTAGAAAAAATTCAATTAGAATCTTTGAACGAATATATTGGTGCAGATGGTTATCAAGCTTTACATAAAGCCATTTTTGATTTAGACCAAAAAGAAATAATTGAAGAAATGAAGAAATCAGGATTGAGAGGTCGTGGAGGAGCAGGTTTCCCTACAGGAAGAAAATGGGAATCAGCTTATAAAGTAGAAAATAATCAAAAATATGTTATCTGTAACGCAGACGAAGGAGACCCTGGTGCGTTTATGGACAGAGCAATCCTAGAAGGAGACCCTCATTCAGTATTAGAAGGTATGGCTATTTGTGGTAGAGCTATAGGTGCTAATCAAGGTTTTATCTATGTAAGAGCAGAGTATCCAATTGCAGTTAAGAGATTGAGAATTGCAATTCAACAAGCAAAAGAAATGAATCTTTTAGGAAACAACATTTTTGGTTCTGATTTCTCATTTGATATCGAATTGAGATTGGGTTCTGGAGCTTTCGTATGTGGTGAAGGTACTGCGTTGATGGAATCTATCGAAGGAAGACGTGGAATGCCTCGTACTAAAATATTCAGAACTGCTGAGAGAGGATTGTGGGATAAGCCAACTATTATCAACAATGTTGAAACATTTGCTAACGTTCCAGCAATTATGTACAAAGGAGCAGATTGGTTTACAAGTTATGGTACAGAAGGTTCTCCAGGAACTAAAGTATTCGCTTTAGGTGGTAAAGTTGTAAACACTGGCTTGGTGGAAGTTCCAATGGGATCTACTCTAAGAGAAATCATATTTGATATCGGTGGTGGAATTAAAGACGGCAAGAAGTTCAAAGCTGTTCAAACAGGTGGACCATCTGGTGGATGTATTCCAGAAGAATTCTTGGATACTCCGGTTGATTTTGAATCATTGGCAAAAATCGGTTCAATCATGGGATCAGGCGGAATGATTGTTATGGATGAAGACGACTGTATGGTTGATATCGCCAGATTCTTCCTTGAATTCACTGTAGATGAATCTTGCGGTAAGTGTGTTCCATGTCGTGAAGGTACTAAGAGAATGCTAGAAATCTTAGAAAAAATCACTTCAGGAAAAGGTGAAGATGGAGATATCGAAGCATTAGAAGATTTGTGTGACACTATTACTTCTGCATCACTTTGTGGTCTTGGACAAACAGCTCCAAATCCAGTTATCTCAACATTAAAATACTTCAGAAATGAATATGAAGCTCACATTTACGATAAGAAATGTCCTGCTCATGCATGTAAGGCACTTTTATCATACGAAATAACAGACAAGTGTATAGGTTGTACAAAATGTGCTAAAAATTGCCCTGTAAGTTGTATAGAAGGAGAAGTTAAGAAACAACACGTTATCGACAAATCTCAATGTATCAAATGTGGTAATTGCGAAACTGTATGTCCTGTTCACGCAGTAGTTAGGAGATAGATAGTATGATTACTGTAACTATTGATGGAAAAGTAATTCAAACTGATAAGCCTAAATTCATAATCGATCTAGCAAGAGAAAATGGAATTGATATTCCAAACTTATGTTACGATAAAAATTTGGATGTAGTGAGCGCTTGTAGACTTTGTCTAGTTGAAGTTGAAGGAAGCAAGAAATTAATGACAGCTTGTTCTACTTTGGCAAAAGATAACATGGTCGTTCACACAAAAACTGATAGATTAATTAAACACAGACAAAGAATTCTTCAAATGTTGTTGGATTCTCATCCAAATGATTGCTTGACTTGTCAAAAATCCGGTGAATGTCAATTGCAAAAGTATTCTTATGAATACGGAGTAAAATTCAGAGAACATGACGGGGCAAAAAGAGAAAAATTAGTTGACGATTCTTCTCCATACATCATTAGAGATGATAGCAAGTGTATACTTTGTGGCAAGTGCGTAAGAACTTGTAATGTTATGGATGATAGAAAAATCCTTAATTTCTCAAATAGAGGTTACGAAACAAGAATTAACTTAGATATTAACGATACATTTGAATCTTCTTATTGTATTTCTTGCAATAGATGCGTAGTAGCTTGTCCAGTAGGTGCATTGATGGATAAGAGAGCTATGAATTTAGGTAGAAAATGGGAGTTAGAAACTAAGAAAGTTCAATGCAAAGTTTGCGAATACGGATGTGAATTCGAAGTTTTGAGAAAAAATGGCAAGAATATTGCATTGAGAGCATTAAGTCCAGAAAATGGAAGACCACTTTGCTTAAAGGGTAGATTAACTACAGAATTGTTGAATGTGGATAATCCAAAACAACCTTACAAAAAGATTGGTGGAGAATTTGTCGAAGCTAGCTGGAATAATGTATTAGGTTTGGACAAGATTTTAGACAAAATCGAAAAAATAGATAATTAATATATAAATATAGAGAATGAATAGGTGAAATAATGAATAGAGAACAATTAATATCAATTATTGATGATGCTGTAAATAGAGAAGACGATTCATATACATTTTACAAAGATGCAGCTGAAAAAGCCGAAGATCCACAAACTAAAAGTATTTTCGAAAGACTCAGCAAAGAAGAATTGAAACACAAAGATTACTTACAAAAATTCTTAGAAACTAAGGCTGAAACTATCAAAATTGATGATAGCGAAGATTATAATTTATCACAAGACATTGATAGACCAAGAATGACTACAGAAATGGACTTTAGAGATGCTATCAAATTAGCTATCAAAAGAGAAGAAGAAGCTATGCAATTGTACGCTGATATTGCAAATTCTTGCTTAGATAAAGCTGAACAAGATATTTTTGCTGGATTATCTAAAATGGAAAAATTGCATAAAACTGAACTAGAAGAAATATTTTTGAATGTAGGATTTAACGAAGTTTGGTAGGTGTAATATGTTAAATATAAATATTGATGGTATTGATGTTCAAGTTGAAGAAAATACCACTGTATTAGAAGCTGCGCATAAAGTTGGGATTGATATCCCGACATTGTGCCACGATAAATATCTGAGCGAATTTGGCGGTTGTAGAATGTGTTTAGTTGAGATTGAAGGATCAAGAAAACTTCAAACATCATGTTCTACTATGGTCAAAGACGGTATGGTAGTTAAGACAGAAACTGATCGTTTAGTAAAAACTAGACAAAATATACTTAAACTTTTGATGATGAATCACCCTAAAGATTGCTTGACTTGTTCAAAAGTTGGTAATTGTAGATTACAAGATTTGTGCTACAGATATGGTGTTAAAAACCCAGAAGTATTAGGCAAATATGGTAATTATGACATAGAAGTTCAAAATCACGAAGTTGACGATAGCAATCCATTGATTTTCAGAGATCAAAACAAATGTATTTTGTGCGGAAAATGCGTCAGAGTTTGTGAAGAAGTTCAATGTACACATACAATAGATTTTAAGAATAGAGGATTTGACTCTTATATTTCTACAGCTTTTGATCTTCCTTTGTCCAAGGAAAACTGCCGTATGTGTGGACAATGCATAAGCGTGTGTCCAACAGGTGCATTAATCAATAAACAATTAAAAGATACAAGACCTTGGGAAGTTGAAAAAGTTAAGACAACTTGTCCTTTCTGTGGAACAGGATGTCAATTCAACTTAATTGTAAAAAATGGAAAAGTTCAAGGTGTTGAACCATGTGATGGTTATGTAAATCAAAACGCACTTTGTATCAAAGGGCGTTTCCATACAGATATGATTCACTCAGACGAAAGATTGACTACTCCATTGATTAGAAAAAATGGAGAATTGGTTGAATGTAGCTGGGATGAAGCCATAGGTTATGTTGGAAATAAGTTAAGAGATATCAAGATGGAATTTGGTCCAGATTCAATAGCTGGTCTAAGTTCTGCTAGATGTACTAACGAAGATAACTTTGTATTCCAAAAAATGATGAGAGCAGCGATTGGAACAAACAACGTCGATCACTGCGCGAGAACCTGACACGCTCCAACAGTTGCAGGTCTTGCAGCTACATTAGGAAGTGGAGCTATGACAAACTCTATAGAAGAAATTCTGGGTGCAGAATTGTTGTTTGTTATAGGTTCTAATGCTACAGAAGCTCATCCTATTATTGGTAATAAGATGAAACAAGCTGTTAAAAAAGGAACTAAACTTATCGTTGTAGATCCAAGAAAAACTGGCTTGGCAGAAGAAGCGGATATTTGGTTGAGATTAAATCCGGGTACGGATGTATTCTTATTAAATGCTATGATGAAAGTTATCATAGAAGAAGGATTAGAAGCCAAAGATTATATTGAATCACGTGTTGAAAACTTTGAAGGCTTGAAGAAAACAGTTATGAAATACGATTTGGAAGAAGCTGAAAAAGTTACAGGTGTGGACAAAGAATTAATCAGACAAGCAGCTTTGTTGTATGCAAAGACTGAAAAAGCTGGTATATTCTATACACTTGGTATTACAGAACACACTCATGGAACGGAAAATGTAATGAGCTTGGCAAATCTAGGAATGTTAACTGGTCATGTTGGTATTGAATCTGGAGGAATAAACCCTATCAGAGGTCAAAACAACGTACAAGGAGCTTGTGACTTAGGTGCTTTGCCTAACACATATCCTGCTTATGCAAAAGTTACAGATCCAAAAGCTCGTGAATTTTTCGAAAGCGTATGGAAGACTCCATTGAGTCCAAATCTTGGATACCAAATTCCCGAAATGTTTAATCAAGCAGTTAAGGGAAATCTTAAAGCAATGTATATAATGGGTGAAGATCCTGTTTTATCAGATCCAGATGCAAATCACGTTAAGAGAGCTTTGAATAATTTAGATTTGTTAGTAGTTCAAGATATCTTTATGTCTGACACAGCAAAGCTTGCAGATGTGGTATTCCCAGCAACTTGCTACGCAGAAAAGGACGGAACATTTACAAATACTGAAAGAAGAGTTCAAAGAGTTAGAAAAGCTGTAGCTCCTCCGGGACAAGCTAGAAATGACTGGTCAATTTTGTGTGATGTAAGTAAAATCATCAATCCAAATGTATTCTTTGGTTATGAAACAAGTGAAGATGTATTTGAAGAAATGAGAGTAACTATGCCAAGTTACAGAGGAATGACTTATGAAAGAATCGACGATGTTGGTTTACAATGGCCATGTCCTACAACATCTCATCCTGGTACAAAATACTTGCACAAAGGAATATTTGCAAGAGGTCAAGGTCAAATGATGGAAATAGAATACAGACCATCAGAAGAATTGCCAGATGATGATTATCCAATGATTCTAAGTACAGGAAGAATGTTGTATCATTACAATATAACTACAAGATACTCAAAAGATTTGGATGGAGTAAGTCCTTACGAACTTGCAGAAATCAATCCAGTGGATGCAGAAAGATTGGGAGTAAAAGATTTGGATACTATCAGAGTTACATCCAGAAGGGGAAGTATCGTAACTCGTGTTGTAGTAACTGACAGAGTATTACCTAATATGATATTCATGACATTCCACTACAGAGAATCTCCAGTAAACGAAGTGACATCAAATCATTATGATCCAATCACAGGAACTGGTGAGTATAAAGTGTGTGCAATTCATGTTGAAAAAGTTGATTTGCATCCAGATCATGAGGATACAATTCAAAGATTTGTTAACATGGCAACTTTATTATCAGATGAACACAAAAAAGATAAAAAAGTAATATAAACAAACAAAAAAAGATCTCAGATTTTAAAATCTGGGATCTTTTAAATTGCGATTATTTTAAAATATCTTCAATCAATTTTAACAATTTGTCGTTTGATTGCTCATCCAAAATACAAAATCTAAAAAAGTATTCATTCAAATTATTAAACGATGCACAGTCTCTTATGATAAGAGCATGAGGAATTAATTTTTCTCTTAATTCGTGTGCAGTTATTTTTTTATCCAATATTTCGCATAATACGAAATTCGATTTTGAAGGATAAACTTTCAAGCAATCAATTTTTTCTAAAGTAGATATCATTTTTTCTTTTTCACGATTGATAAATTTGAACACTTTTGTGTGGTATTCGATATCTGTGAACATCTCGCCTCCAAGAATGTCGGCAAAAATATTTATGTTCCACAAATTAGTGTGTTTATTTATATCATCGTAAAGTTTTTTATTTCCAGTTATTCCGTAACCCAATCTTATTCCGGCAGCTGCGAAAAACTTTGATGTAGATCGTATAACAAGTAGGTTATCACATGTTTCAGTTAAATTAACTGCAGAATACATGTCTACATCTGAAAACTCAACATAAGTTTCATCTATCATAAAATAGCAATTGCTTGATTTGATAAGTTCTTCAAGTTTTCTGTTTTCGATAGCATATCCTGTTGGATTATTAGGATTGGTTAATATTACAAGACTTACTTCGTTTTCTTTTATCATTCTCGATAATTTCTCACAATCTATCGCAAAATCATTTGATTTGTCCAAATCGTAAGAAATTATATTGGAGTTGATTTTGTTGAGTTCTCTTTCATACTCCGAATAACTAGGGTTGAATATTATTGCGTTTTTTGGATTGATTAGAGATATAAATGATGAAATCAAATTAGTGCTACCAGATGTAAGCAAGATTTTGTCTCTTGATACATTGGTGTATTTTTCAATAGATGATAGTAAATGATCGTAATTTGGATCAGGGTACACTCCGACTTTATTAAGGTTTTTTTCAAGCTTAGTCATCGCTTTAGGACTTGGACCTAAAGGATTGACGTTTGAACTGAAATCCTTGATTTCATCTATATTAAATCCGTATTCTTTTTGAATTTCAAAAAGATTTGCTCCATGAGATGATTTCATTATTTTCTCCTTATAAAATATTAATACCTCTTGTTTTATCTAACAAAATTGAGATGGATTCTTCTCTGTTGAAGTGGTGAATAAATTCACTCATCAATTCGCTCATATCTACAGCGTGGAACCATTCTTTGTTTTTGATTGATTCTGGTACATATGTTAAGTTTGTTGAATAAACTCCGTCGATGTAGCCTTCTTTATTCATTTGGTCGAATTTATCAGGACCTTCAGTAAACAAAGCAAAACTTACTGCGCAGAATATTCTGTTTGCATTTTGTTTTTTCAATTGTTTTGCAATATCGATAACAGATCCGCCTGAAGCAATCATATCGTCTACGATTAATATGTCTTTGCCTTCTACTTCACGTCCGATGTATTTGTGTTCAATAATAGGATTCTTACCGTCGACTACTTTAGTGTAATCACGTCTTTTGTAGAATAATCCTATGTCTTGTTTTAAAATATTTGAGTAGTAAATTGCTCTATCCATTGCACCAGTATCTGGTGAAATAATGATCATATTTTTCTTGTCTAATTCATCAGTAGTTATATTTTCTTTTTCTAAGAAGTGAGTAACTATTTCTGCTGTAGGATAGATGTTTTCAAATGTCATCAATGGGATTGCGTTTTGTACGTTTGGATCGTGTACATCAAATGTGTAAATTCCATCTACTCCCATGTCTTCTAATTCTTGAAGTGCCATTGCACAGTCAAGTGATTCTCTGGATTTACGTCTGTGTTGACGTGATGCATATAAAAGAGGCATCATTACATTGATACGTGAAGCCTTTCCATTAATTGCGGAGATAACTCTTTTGATATCTTGGAAGTGTTCATCTGGACCGATTATAGTTTGTTCACCGAACATATTGTACTTTAATCCATAATTTCCAACGTCTGAGATGATTAAAATATCACGACCTCTAACTGATTCATCGATTGTAACTTTTCCTTCACCGTTACTAAATCTGGATTCTGTTATCTTTAATAAATAACTTTCTGTTGCACCGTTTTTTTTCACTAAAAGTTCGTCAACTTCTTTTGCCAAACCTTCAATGTTCTTCATTGCTATGATTCCAAGTTCTCCATATGGAAACTCTTCAAATTTTGATTCTGACATAAGTCCTCCTCGTATAATATAGTTGTAGTAATAAATACTACATTTTATTCTCAATCCCACTTTCTTATGGGATAATAATTGTATAGATAGAGGTCGTAGTCTCCCTCCTTGAAGCTAGTCTTCCTATTTAAGGGTTACGCCTCTACTTTACGTCCTTATCAGTATGAGCTGGATAGCACATTTCGTTGCTGTATGTCTAACGAGGTTTGATTGTCGTAAAGTTCTTGAGGGTTCTTTCTCTATCTAAATTTATATTAAAGCTAGGTGATTTTATGTTTTACATTGGTGTTGATATTGCAAAGAATAACCACGAAGCCTCAATAATTGATTCTAATGGTAAACTTGTTTCTGAGTCTTTTTCTTTTTCTAATTCTATTAGAGGATTAGAGAAGTTTCAGAAATTTATTTCCTCTTTTTCGATTGATTTTAACAATTGTATTATTGGTATGGAAGCTACAGGTCATTATTGGCTGTCTCTTTATTCTTTCTTGATTGATTTAGGATTTTCTTGTATTGTTATTAATCCTATTCAGTCTGATGCTTTTAGAAAGATGTATATTAGACAGACTAAAAATGATTCTGTGGATTCTTTTGTTATCGCTCAAATTCTTAGGTTTGGCGAGTTTTCTGTTTCTCATTTTTCTGATGAGGATACTTTTGCTTTAAGAAATCTTTCTAGGTTCAGGTTTGCTCTTGTTGATGAAGCTTCTGATTGGAAGAGAAAGCTTGTTTGTATTTTAGATCAGGTTTTCCCTGAGTATTCTTCGCTTTTTTCTAATATTTATGGTGTGGCTTCTAAGGAGCTTTTGAGTAAGTATCCTTTGCCTGAGGATATGATTTCTATTCCTGCTGATGAGCTTGCTAAGATGTTGTCTAAGTGTAGTAAGGGTCGCTTTGGTATTGATAAGGCTAAAGAAATCCAAGAGAAAGCTTCTAATTCCTTTGGTGTTAAGTTTGCTTTGAAGTCTTTTTCTTTTCAAATCAAACAAATTATTGCTCAAATTTCTTTTCTTGAAGATCAGATTTTTGAGATTGAAGATGAAATTTCTTCTATGATTAATTCTTTATGCCCTGTTATTACTTCTATTACCGGTATTGGTGATGTCTTAGGTGCTGCTATTTTCTCAGAAATCGGTGATATTTCACGATTTGAGAGAGCTAATCAGTTGGTTGCTTATGCTGGTTTAGATGTTGCTGTTAAGCAATCTGGTAATTTTAATGCTACTGATACTAAGATTTCTAAACGTGGTTCTCCTTATCTTAGACGTGCTATTTGGCTTGCTGCTTGTGTTGCTGCTTTTAAAGATCCTGCTTTGTCTGTGTATTATCAAAAACTTAGACAAAGAGGTAAAGCTCATGGTACAGCTATTGGTGCTGTTGCTAGAAAACTTACTAACATTATTTTTGCTGTTTTGAGGGATAACAAAGCTTACATACCTAATATTTAGTTGTTGTGTAATTCTTATTAAATTTTTCTAAGCCTAATTTTTTAGGCTTGTTTGACATGCCTTAAATTTCAAGATAAATTATTTTTTATTTTCTCTTGACATTTGATAGCTGGTCTTAAATACTACATTATATATAAAGAATATCACAAACAATTTACGTATTCAAATTTAAATAATACAAACTATTTGATATAATCGGATAGGAAAGGTGTTTTATAATTTATGGAAAATAATGATGAAAAATTCATGATGAAAGCTATAGAACAAGCTAAAATTGCTTATGATATGGATGAAGTTCCTGTAGGTTGTGTCATTGTTAAAGATGGAGAAATAATTGCTCAGGCTTATAACAGTGTGGAAAAAGACAAAAATGCGACAATGCATGCAGAACTAAAAGCTATCAATCAAGCGACAGAATTTATCGGAAATTTTAGGCTTGACGATTGTATAATGTATGTGACACTGGAGCCTTGTGTGATGTGCACGGGAGCTTTGGTGTATTCAAGAATACCAAAAGTTGTGTTCGGAGCTTTTGATAAAAAAAGAGGAGCTTGTGGGTCTTTGATTTCATTAAATGATTACGAAGGACTCAATCATAAAATAGAAGTAAAAAGTATTATGGAAAAAGAGTGTGTTGAATTGATGCAGAGTTTTTTCAGGAGGATTCGTGAAAAAAATAGAAATAAATAGATTAAGTGATTATTTGAAAAAAACATACGGCACGAAAGTTTATAAACTACCGTTAGATGGTGGATTCAGTTGTCCTAATAGAAAAAATTCTAACGGTTGTATTTTTTGTTCTGAAAGTGGTTCTGGTGAATTTACTTTTAATGAGTATTCAATCAAAGATCAAGTTGAATTGCAAATTAAAAGATTATCCGAAAAGAAAAAAGCTGACAAATTTATTGCGTATTTTCAATCGTTCACCAATACTTATAAGCCTGTAAATGAACTTAGGAAAATTTACTCAGATGCTATAGAAAACAAAAATGTGCTGGTACTTGATATCGCAACAAGAGGAGACTGCTTGGATGATGAGAAGATAAAATTATTGAGCGAAATCAACAAAAAGGTTGATGTTTGGGTTGAAATGGGGCTTCAATCTACAAAAAATTCAACAATAGATTTAATCAATCGTGCTTATAGCAATGAAGTTTATTTTGATATGGCAAAAAAATTAATGGATAATGGAATAAAAGTAATATCACATGTAATTGCTGGACTTCCTTATGAAAGTGAAGATGATTTCTTGGAAAGTGTGTACCAAACACAAAAACACGATATTTGGGGAATCAAAATTCATTCATTATATATACAAACAGATTCAAGATTGTACGATTATTATCAACAAAACAAATTCAAAATTTTGACGATGGATGAATACACTGATTGGGTGGTAGATAGTTTCAAAATTCTAAATGAGGATACTGTTGTGCATAGAATGACTGGAGATGCATACAAGCCAAAACTTTATCTGCCTAAATGGTCTTGTGATAAATTAAAGGTAATTTCTGAGATAAATAGTAAAATTAAAACATACAATACATAAAAAAATTTATTGAAGTTTTTGTGCTTTTGAAATATACTTACTTAGTATAGGAATATGGAGGGATTAACACAATGAAAATCCACATGGGTTTAGATGTAGGTTCAACAACTGTCAAACTTGTCATTATAAATGAAAACTACGAAATTTTATTTCAAGAATACACTAGACATCGTTCTGACATAGAAGAAACTACCAAAAATGTTCTTAAACAAGCATACGATTCACATCCAGAGTTCAAAAACAGCGATTGTACAATCATGGTCACTGGAAGTGGCGGAATGTATGTTGAAGATAATTTGAATATCGAATTTATACAAGAAGTTGTAGCTGGAACTACAGCTATAAAAAAATATATCCCTAATGCCGATGTATGCATTGAGCTTGGGGGAGAAGACAGTAAGATAACTTATTTAAAAGGAAACGTAGAACAAAGAATGAACTCCATCTGCGCAGGTGGAACTGGAGCATTTATAGACCAAATGGCAGCTTTGTTAAAGACAGATGCTTCTGGTCTTAACGAATTAGCCAAAAATTACAAGAAAATATTTTCGATTGCAAGTAGATGCGGTGTATATGCAAAAACTGACATTCAAGCTTTGATTAACCAAGGCGCAACAAAAGAAGATATGGCAGTGAGTGTATTCCAATCTGTTGTCAATCAAACAATATCAAATCTTGCTTGTGGAAGACCTATTGAAGGGAACATCGTATTTTTGGGTGGACCACTTTATTTCTTATCAGAATTAAGAAATAGATTCATCACGACATTAGATGACGGTGTGAATACATTCTACAGCCCTGAAAATGCGCAAGTATTTGTAGCATTGGGAGCGGCTATTGCATCAATGGATGAAGAAGTTGTGAAGTATGAAGATTTGTTAAACAGATCTTATGACAAAAAGCAAGAAATTGATGATGAATTAATACTTGAGCCACTATTTAAAAATGAGAATGAAAAAGAAAAATTTTACGAAAACCACAAAAAATCTAACGTAAAATTCAAAAATCTTGACGAAGTAGAAGGAAACTTGTATTTGGGAATTGATGCGGGTTCAACTACTAGTAAAATTGTAGTAATTGATGAAGATTGCAACATTGTTTACGATTTTTATGCAAATAACCAAGGCAATCCACTTGATTTAGTTAAGGAACAATTATCTGTAATTTATTCTAAACTAAATGATAATCAAAAAATTGCAAGTAGTGGTATAACAGGTTATGGTGAAGATTTTATAAAACAGGCTTTATCGGTAGATTTTGGCGAAGTAGAGACAATAGCACATTTGACTGCTGCTAGATACTTTGATCCAGATGTTGATTTTGTTTTGGATATTGGCGGTCAAGACATGAAAGCTATGCATGTAAATGATGGAATAATTGATTCTATTCAATTAAACGAAGCATGTTCGTCTGGTTGTGGGTCATTTATTGAAACATTTGCTCACAGTTTGAATTTATCTGTACAAGAATTTCAACAAAAAGCACTTGAATCAGAAAATCCTGTAGATTTAGGTTCAAGATGTACAGTTTTTATGAATTCAAAAGTAAAACAAGCACAAAAAGAAGGCGCTAGTGTAAGCGATATTGCAGCAGGTTTGTGTTATTCAGTTATCAAAAACGCAATCCAAAAAGTTATTAAACTTAGAGATCCATCAAAATTAGGAGAACACATTGTAGTTCAAGGTGGTACATTCTACGGTGATGCTATTTTAAGAGCTTTCGAAAAAATCACAGGTAAGGTTCCTACAAGACCAAATATTTCAGGTCTTATGGGAGCTATGGGAATGGCGTTGATTGCAAAAGAAAAATCAACAGGATATTCTACGATTTTATCTGAAGACGAACTTGAAAAATTTGAATACACTCAAGAACAAGCAGAATGTAAATACTGTTCTAACCATTGCAAATTGACTATCAACAAATTTGCAAATGGCAAAAAGTTTGTAACTGGAAATAGATGTGAAAGAGGAGCTGGAATTAGTCTGGATAAAAAGGACAAGCTTCCAAATATGTACGATTATAAAAACAAAAGATTATTTGGATATAAGAGCATTCCAGAAGATAAAGCAAGAGCGACTGTAGGAATTCCTAGAGTGTTGAATATGTACGAAAATTATCCTTTCTGGCATACATTCTTCACGAATTTAGGATACAGAGTTGTATTGTCCTCAAAATCATCAAGAGAAATTTATGAAAAAGGAATTTCTTCGATTACAAGTGAAACATGTTGTTATCCTGCAAAATTAGTTCACGGTCACATTGAAGATTTATTAGAAAAAAATGTCGATATGATATTCTATCCTTCGGTATTTTTTGAAAAACAAGAATATGATAAGGCGAATAATCACATTAACTGTCCGGTAGTTACTGGATATCCGGAAGTTATAAAAAATAATGTAGATGGATTGAAAAATACGAAGTATTTCAACCCATTCATATCATTCCAAGATAAAAATAAATTAAAGACAAGACTTATCGACGAATTAAAAGAGCTAGGACTTTCTGATAAGGATATTTCTAACAGCGTTGATAGAGCATGGGATGAACTTGAAAAATACAGAAAAGATGTAAAGGTTGAAGGAAAGAAAGCTTTGTCCAAAATTCGTGAAATGGGCAAAAAAGCAATTGTGTTAGCTGGTAGGCCGTATCATGTCGATTCGGAAATCAACCACGGAATCCCTGAGCTTATTACTTCATTAGGTCTTGGAGTTTTGTCAGAAGATTCTATAATTGATTACGATGACGATGTAGATAGCGATTTGAGAGTATTGGATCAATGGGTATATCACTCAAGACTTTACAGAGCAGCTGAAATTGTTGGAAACAGTGAAGATTTGGAAATGGTTCAACTAAATTCATTTGGTTGCGGAATTGATGCTGTAACTACAGACCAAGTTAATGAAATTTTGTCTGCGAAAGGAAAAATATATACTGTTTTAAAAATCGATGAAATTAGTAACTTAGGCGCTGTTAAAATCAGAATAAGATCATTGATACAAGCGCTTGAAAAGAAAAACTTCGTTCCAAATGTGAAAAAATCATATCACGTCGAAAAAGTTGAATTCACTAAGAAAATGAAAGAAGAATACACGATTCTAGCACCACAAATGGCGCCAGATCACTTTGAAATAATGGAATCATTATTCAAAGATAATGGCTACAAGGTAGAATTTTTGAAAGATGTTAATTCAAAAGTAATCGACGAAGGATTAAAATATGTAAATAACGACGCTTGTTATCCATCTATAACTGTTGTTGGACAAATGATGGAAGCTATAAATTCTGGTAGATATGACACTGACAAACTAGCTTTATTAATGAGTCAAACTGGTGGAGCGTGCAGAGCAAGTAACTATGTTGGATTTATAAGAAAAGCGTTAAAAGAAGCGGGATATGAAAATATTCCTGTAATTGCTATTTCTTGGCAAAATATCGAAACAAACGAAGGCTTTAACCTTTCTCCATTAGTATTACAAAAAATGATAGTTGCTGTTTTGTACGGCGATTTGATAATGAGATTATCAAATTTCACTAGAGCTTACGAAAAAGAAAAACAAACTGATTTGCTAAAGCAAAAATGGATTGAAGAATGTCAAAAGAGAGTTTTGAAATCAAGTTCAAAACTATTTAGACAAACTGTAGATGAAATTATTGAAGATTTCTCAAAAATAGAATTATTGGATATACAAAAACCAAAAGTTGGTATTGTCGGAGAAATTCTAGTAAAATATCTTCCTCAAGCTAATAATAATTTGCAAGATTTATTAGAAAAAGAAGGCTGCGAAGTGGTTATGCCTGATTTGACTGATTTTGTGCTTTATTGCTTGAGAAATGAATACCACAAGGGAAACTTCTTATCCAAATCCAAATTCACAGGATTTATGTGTAACATGGGAGTAAATTTGATTGAACATTATAGAAAATACATCAGAAACCAATTAATCAAATCGAAGTTTACTCATCCACTTAAGATACAAGAATTAGAAGATTATGCACAAGAAGTTGTATCGCTTGGAAATCAATACGGTGAAGGTTGGTTGTTGACTGCGGAAATGATAGAATTAATTCATATCAACGCTAACAATATTGTATGTATTCAACCATTCGGTTGTCTTCCTAACCATATCACAGGAAAAGGCGTTATCAAGAGAATTAGGCAATTGTATCCGCAAGCAAACATAATTCCAATTGACTACGATCCTGGTGCAAGTGAAGTAAATCAAATTAACAGAATCAAGCTTATGCTTTCACAAGCAAAAGAGAAAATTAATAATTAAAACTTACAAAAAATCAAAATTAGTGTAAATTTTCATTGTTTTTGATATAATTAAATAAGTGTTATGACAAAGCACCGGTAAATCCGAGTGCTTTGTTCATTAAGAAAGTAATTGGAGGAAAGAATGAAAAAAAGAGCTGTTATTGTCTTTTTTATTTCGCTGGCACTATTTTTGGGAGTGTATTTCGGTGCTGGTAAATTTTTGGGAAGCTTAAAAACAACTGGCTCTGATATTAAAGGCGATGAATTAGGAAAAAACAATGTAATTGAACAAAATATACCGGATGAATTTTTATTTGTGCTTTTAGGAATTGATAAGGAAGTAAGCACAACTGATCATCAAAGATCTGATACTATAATGGTTTGTAAAGTCAACTTTAATTCTGGTAATGTGGACATACTGTCTGTGCCAAGAGATACTCAAATTAGATTGAATGGAAATATTCACAAAGTAAATGCGGCACACGCTTATGAAGGTGCGAAGGGATCTTTAAAAGCGTTGAGAGATTTATTGGGAATAGATTTGGATTATTACGTTGAAGTTGATTTTGATAGTGTTGAACATATCGTAGATGCTATGGGTGGAGTTGAAGTTGATTCACCAGTAGAAATCAATCTTCCAACAATAAAAATGCATATTCCAAAAGGAAAATCAAAACTAAATGGACCTGAAGCGTTACAATATGTGAGGGCACGTCATCCATTAGGTGGATCTGATGAAGCTAGAATTGAAAATCAACATTATTTTATAAAAACATTGATGGATCAATTATTAAGTCCTGCAAATATTACGAAAATGCCTAAGATGATTGAAATATTTAAAAGAGATGTTAAGACAAATATCCCACTAGGGGATATGACTGCTTATCTTACAAAACTTCCTAACTTTTCATCTAGCAAAATACATAGCTATATACTGCCAGGAGAATACAAAGATGATGGAATTAGTTGGTATATGGCGGATGAAGAACAATTACCAGAAATTGTAGACAGATTATTTGCTGAATACAAACTGGATGATCAAACCACTAATGATAATGACAGAAAAGAAGATGGGGAAGAATCTCAAAATAATTAGCGGTTTTGTTTTTGGGAGGTATTTTTGTGGAAAGAAAGCAAGAACACATTGAAAATTATTTGAAATCAGAATACAGGGGCAACAACTTATTTGATTGTGTGTATCTGGAACACACATCACTGCCTGAAATAGATTTGAATGATATCGATTTGTCGATGGAATTTAACGGCAAGAAAATCGACTATCCTTTCATGATAAACGCCATGACTGGTGGCGGAGATTCCTGCTGTGACATCAATGAGGATTTGGCTAGATTGTGCAAAACGTTCAACATTCCAATGGCAGTTGGTAGTCAAAAAATAGCTCTTGTTGAATCAGAAGCGATTGAAAGTTTCGAACTTGTACGAGAAAATTTGATAAAAAATGAAAATATCGTAATAGGAAATCTTTCTGCAAGAGAAAGCTTGGAATCAGTTGAAAAAGCAATTGAAATGATAGATGCTGATATGTTTGGCCTTCACTTAAATCCAATTCAAGAATTGATTATGGAAGAAGGAGACAGAGAATTTTCTGGAATTAAAGATAACATCAAAAATATCGTAGAAAATGTAGATGTGCCTATAATCGTAAAAGAAGTAGGTTACGGAATGAACAAAAAGACAATCTATGATTTATACGATCTGGGTGTTAGATACATTGATATTGCTGGTTTTGGTGGAACAAATTTTTCTGAAATAGAAGATAATAGAAGATTCGATATGGAATTTTCTGAATTTTACTGTTGGGGAATTCCTACGGCGAAGATTTTATTGGACATGCAAGATAAACCTGACGATTTGTTTTTGATTGCAAGTGGTGGAATAAAAACAGCAATTGATATTGTAAAAGCACTAGTTATTGGGGCAGATATGACAGCGATGAGTGGCGAAGTATTATCTTATTTAATGCATGGTGGTTATGAATTTGCTAAGGAATTTTTGGATAGCTTGATTTATAAACTAAAAATGCTCATGGTAATGCTTGGGGCAAGAAATATCAGTGAATTGAAAAATGTAGACTACAAAATATTTGGAAAATTAAAAGAAATTACAGAATAAAAAGAAGTCATACAAATTTGATTTTAATATCAAACTTGTATGACTTTTTTAAATGTATTTTTCTACTCTATTCGTAACAAAACTAAAAACCAAAGCTTTTAACATATCCCCAGGTAAAAACACTATCATACCAGTGAATAATAATTTCCACAAGTCGAATTGTTTATTAGATAATTTGAAAAATATTCCCATGTATATCACACCAAAAGCGTAAATTATAAGTGATGACACCATGAACATAATAAAAAGGTTTAATTGTGACAGGTTGCGGTCTTTGAATTTTACATAAAAAGTTTGTGCCAAAAATCCTATTACATAACCAAAACTCGGTGAAAATATTGCCTGCATTCCACCTTTTCCTCCCGCAAAAACAGGAAGACCAATAAGACCTATTACAATATACAATAAAACCGACATATTTGCGTATTTTTTGCTTAAATAATATCCAGATGATATTGCGAACAAACTTTGTAAGGAAATAGGAACTGGAAATAATGGGATTATAATATAAGATCCAATTACTATGAGTGCACTAAACAAAGCGATTTTTATGAGCTCTTTTGTATCTATACTTTTACTCATCTTGTTTTTCTCTCATATCTTGTCTGTAATTTGCCATTACTTCGTGGAAAATTTCTGCTGATGTTGGGGGAGTATAACTTAAAGCATTCGCTCCAGCATTGATCGTATCGATAACATTTTGCTCATTATCACCGCCTGTTGCAATTATTGGAAATTCATATCCAACTTTTTTTCTGATTTCTTCAACTAAAAATGCAGTTTTCTTTCCACCGGATACATTTAAAATATCTGCACCAGAATTGATTTTTCCTTCGATATCATCATATGCAGATACTATTGTAGCGACTATAGGTATGTCTAAAACTTTTTTCATCTGAACAATAGTCTCATTTTTCATTGGGGCATTTACGATTACTCCGTAAGCTCCTAACATCTCTGCTTGTAATGCCATATTTACACTTCTAATTCCAGATGTAATTCCGCCACCTACTCCGGCAAAAACTGGAAGACTTGAAGACATTATAATAGCATTTGTGATTGATAATGTTGGTGTGAAAGGATATACTGCCATTATGGCGTGGCCATTTGTATTATTTATTATTGCAATGTCTGTTGTGAAGACAAGAGTTTTTATTCTTTTTCCTAAAACTGTTATGCCAGATGCTTTGTACATTGATTCTGGAATATGTACCATTCTGTGTCTCAAATTAGATTTTACTTCTGGTATAAATTTCTTTTCCATAAGATGCCTCCTTAAAATGAATTTCATATTTATATTATAATAGATAAAACCATTATGGCAAATCAAAAAAAGTAAAAAATATTTTGGAAATTTGTTGTAAATGTTAAAAGATTATGGTAATATATATAGGTAAATCCTTGCTCCGGATAGGGGCCAAATAGACCACAAGGAGGTGTCATATGAATAAATATGAATTAGTGCTAATCTTTAAGCCAGAATTATCAGAAGAAGACAGAAATACTGTATTCTCAAGAATTCAACAAGTAATTGACGAAAATGGTAAACTTGAAGAAGTTCACGATTGGGGAAAAAGAAAATTAGCTTATGAAATTAACTACATCAAAGAAGGATACTATTATATTGTAAACTTCGATTTAGATCCACAATTTGTTAAGGAAATCGAAAGAAGATGTAGATTATTCGACCAAATCATTAGATACATGGTTGTTAGAGTTGACGAACAATAATCGTAAGAGGAGGAAATGTTTTGAATAATGTTAGTTTGATGGGTAGATTGACAAGAGACCCTGAAGTGAGATATTCAGCGAATACTCAATTAGCTAACGCTAGATTTAGTGTTGCTGTAGATAGAAGATTATCTAAAGAAAAAAGAATGGAAGCTGAAAACAACAATCAACCAACTGCGGATTTTATCAATTGCGTTGCTTTTGGAAGGACTGCAGAAGTTATTGGACAATATTTCCATAAAGGAAATAGAATTGCGATTACAGGCCACATTCAAACGGGATCTTATGAAAACCAACAAGGACAAAGAATTTATACAACTGATGTAATTGTCGATCAATTTGATTTTGTTGAATCAAGTAATTCACAACCAAATTCAGGTAACTATCAAGGTTACAACAATAACCAATCATTCAACAATAATTCTTTCCAAAACAATAATTTCCAAAATTCAAACGATATTCATAAGAGTAATGACGATTTCGGAATGGGAGACAATGCAGTTCCGACTGATATTGACGAACTTCCATTCTAATAGTAGGAGGTTTTAAAGATATGCAAAGAAGATTTAGACCTAGAAAAAAGATAGATCCATTCCAAAAGGATAAAACAAAAGTTATTGATTATAAAGATGTAAATATGCTTAAAAACTATATCAGTGAAAGAGGTAAGATTTTACCAAGAAGAGTAACTGGATTAAACGCAAAACATCAAAGACAAATAACTGATGCTATCAAAAAAGCTAGACAAGTTGCACTATTACCATACAGTGCTGAATAAGAAAAAATTAAGCTACCTTGATGGTAGCTTTTTTTACATATAAGGAGATATAAATGAGTTTAAAAATCGAAAAAACAACAACACCAAAACAAAAATACTCTGATAGTGAAGAATTGGGATTTGGAAAAATATTTACAGATCACATGTTAGTAATAGATTATGACAAAGAAAATGGTTGGCACGATGAAAGGATAATTCCATATCAAAATATTTGTCTTGATCCTTCTTCTATGGTCTTTCATTATGGACAAACTGTTTTTGAAGGGATGAAAGCTTATAAAAATGACGGCAAAGTATATTTGTTTAGACCATTAGAAAATTTAAAAAGATTAAATAAAAGCAATGATAGATTGTGTATTCCACAAATCGATGAAGAAAAAGTTTTGAAATATTTGTACAAATTTGTCGATTTGGAAAGAGATTGGATACCTGAAGAAGAAGGTTGCTCATTGTATATCAGACCTTTTATCATTGCAACTGATGCACAATTAGGAGTAAAGGTTAGTAATGAATACAAACTTATCATAATAGCTTCTCCAAGCGGATCTTATTATAAAAATGGTTTGAGCCCTGTTAGTATTTATGTAGAAAAAGATTATGTGAGAGCTGTAAGAGGCGGAATGGGAATGGCAAAAACTGGTGGAAATTATGCTGCTAGTATGAAAAGCCAAGATATTGCTCACGATAGGGGTTATTCACAAGTTTTATGGCTAGACGGTGTGGAAAGAAAATACATCGAAGAAGTAGGTGCGATGAATATATTCTTTGTGCTAAAAGACAAAGTTATAACGCCAATGATTAACGGAAGTATTTTGGAAGGAATAACTAGAAAATCTGTTATCGAATTACTAAGATACGAAGGTATGGAAGTTTCAGAAGAAAGAATTTCTATTGACGATATCAAAGATTATTACAAAAATGGAGAGCTTCTAGAAATATTTGGAACCGGAACTGCAGCTGTTATCAGTCCAGTTGGAAAGCTATTGTATGATGAATATGAAATGATTATTAACGATGGTCAAATCGGAAAAACTAGCCTTCACGTTTATGAAACATTAACTAATTTACAATTTGGAAAGATTGAAGATAACTTTAATTGGAGAGTTGAGATTTAAACGATAAAAGTCATTTTCCGAATAATTTTATCTTGTATTTATGGTATAATGAATACGATAAGTAATATTTGTCAGAGGAGTTAAAATGAATAAATACAGAAACATAGTATTGGGGATTTTAGATGCTATAATCATTAATATATCGTATATTGTAGGTTTACTTTTAAGATTTGACGGACAAGTACCGCCAAGGTATATGAGTTACTATCTTAAATATGCAGCCGTAGTTACAATAATACAAATTTTGATACTTTTTATTTTCAAAATGTACAAGGTAATGTGGAGGTATGCAACATTTGAAGACTACTTAAAAGCTGGTGTGTACACTGCTATTGCAAGTGTTGGTTCTTCATTGTTTTTGATTTTGGTAAAATCAACTCTTCCAAGATCAAGCTTTTTGATTGCCCTTGTTTTTGAAGTTGTATTGATTTTAATAGTTCGTATGATTGCAAGAACTAAAACTGATAAAAAATCAGCTGTTGAACAAACTATCGCAGGTCAAGTTAATTCAATGGTAATAGGAGCAGGTGCTGCGGGAGTTTTGGTTGTACGTGAAATGTTAAATCACCCTGAAATGAAATCCAAACCTGTGTGTATAATCGACGATGACAATACAAAAATAAACAAAAGTATTTCGTCGGTTCCGGTTGTAGGTGACACAAGTGATATTGTTAAAAAGGCACATGAGTACAACGTTGAAGAAATTGTTTTAGCGATACCAACTATAGATTCAGAACGAAAGAAACAAATTCTTAATGAATGCGAAAAACTTAATGCAAAAGTTAAAATAATGCCTGGCTATTATGAATTTATAGATTCCAAGGTTGATTTGAAAGATTTAAGAGATGTTCAAATCGAAGACTTGCTTGGACGTGACCAAGTAGTATTGGACAAAGAAATTCTTAATGAATTTTTGAACGATAAAGTCGTAATGGTAACTGGCGCAGGTGGATCAATAGGTAGTGAGCTTTGTAGACAAATATTAAAATATAAACCAAAAAAATTGGTGATGATTGATATCTATGAAAACACTACTTATGATATACAAAATGAAATTTTGAGAAATGATCCTGATGCACCAATTGATGTTATTATAGAATCTATAAGAAACTTCGATAGAATGAATGCGATTTTTGGAATTCACAAACCAGATGTTGTGTTCCACGCTGCAGCTCACAAACACGTTCCTTTGATGGAACATTCACCACAAGCAGCTGTTTTGAACAATGTATTTGGAACGAAAAATATAATAGATTGTTGCGATATTCATAACGTCAAGAAATTCGTATTAATATCTACAGATAAGGCGGTTAATCCGACATCTGTAATGGGTTGCACAAAGAGAATTTGTGAGCTATTAGTACAATCTAAAAATCAAATTTCTAAAACAGAGTATGTAGCAGTTCGATTTGGAAATGTGCTTGGATCAAATGGTTCAGTAATTCCACTATTCAAAAAGCAAATTCAAGAAGGTGGACCAGTTACTGTTACCCACAAGGATATCATTAGATATTTCATGACAATTCCTGAAGCTTGTCAACTTGTTATGCAAGCTGGAGCAATGGCAGAAGGTGGAGAAATATTTGTATTAGATATGGGAGATCCTGTAAAAATCGTAGATTTGGCAAAAAAATTGATAAAATTATCAGGCTTGGAGTTGGACAAAGACATCAAGATAGAATTTACGGGACTTAGACCTGGAGAAAAACTTTACGAAGAAACTTTGATTGAAGCTAATAATATAAGTAAGACAAAATATGATATGATATTTGTAGAAGAACCGGTGGTTCACGATATAGAAAAATTATCTAACGACTTAGTGGATTTGAAGAAAACTACAGAACAAAACTCAAAGTTAGTAATTGTTGAACAATTGCAAAAAATCGTACCAAATTATACTCCGGATGTAGAACATCAATAAAAGAGGTGGAATATGGCTGACAATAAAAGAAAATCAAGTTACAGTGATATTAATCAAAAATACGATTTTTCAAGCGGAAGAGTTTCAGAAAGCGAAATGAGACGCAGGAAGAAAAACGCCGAAAAAAATCGTAGAGAAATGAGAAAACAAAGAAATAGTTACAATCATGAACAAGATATGGGCAAAACAATAGTTTTGACTCCAGAAATGGTTGAAATGGAAAGAAAAAGAATAGCTAGACAAAAAAGAATAGCTAGACAGAAGAAATTGAGAAGAAGAAGAATTATTTCCGCAATCGTGGCAATAGTTTTGATACTTTTAATTATTTTTGCTGTTAAGAAGATTACAAATAAAAACAACGCAAAACCAAAACAACAAACAACAATCACTAACCAAACACCAGTAAAACCACAGCCAGTTGTTCAATCATTAGTTAAGTTCTCAAAGACAAATAAAATGACTAATTTGTATGAAAAGAGCGAAAAAGTATCCACTGTTCTTGAACAAATTCCTAACAATGCTTATGTAAAGTATTATTCAGATCAAGGAGATTTTTCATACGTTGTGTATAATGGCAAAAAAGGATACATTTTAAAATCTGATTTGTCAGATATAGAAAACAAAAATCAATTCAAAGTAATAAAAGGCGTTTTGATTGTAAATAGTGACTACACATTGCCATCAGATTACGATCCAGGAATTGATGAAGATGCTCGTAAATCATTTACTTTAATGGTTAATGATGCAAACAAAGACGGTGTAATATTAAGAAGCGTGAGCGATTATAGATCATTCGAACAACAATCTAAGTTAGAAGATGTAGAAGATGTAAAATTCGTAAAAGCTGGTACTTCTGAACATCAAACAGGTCTAGCATATGATTTGATAGGAGAAGATTACACACTTAAATACAAATTAGATTTCTCAAAATCAAAAGAATACAAGTGGTTGATGGACAATGCTTATAAATACGGTTTCGTATTGAGATATCCTGAAGGAAAGGAAGATACTACAGGATTAAGCTTTGCTCCATGGCATTTTAGATATGTTGGAATTGATTTGGCGAAAATTCTTCACGACCAAAATTTGACATTGGAAGAATACCTTAAAGTTGCTGATGAAAATGTAACAAAGACAGACAACAACAAAGAAGATAGCGACAAACAAAACAACGAAGAAAAAGAACCATCAAACTCTGAAGAAAACTCTGAGAGAAAATCGGATAGTGAAAACTCAAATAATAACAGAGATAATTCTGATAACGAAAACTCAGAAAATTCTGACAAAAAGAGAAACAATCAAAATTCTGAAGATGATGGACAAGATAATAATAAAAACGACAGAAATAACGACAACAACGACAACAATGATAACAATAATTAGAGGTGAAATATGATTTATTTAAACAATGAAAACTTTGATGAAGAAGTAATTCAAGCAAAAGGCAAAATTTTGGTAGATTTCTATGCAGATTGGTGTGGACCATGCCAAGGACTCGCTCCAATAATTGAAGAAATTGATGAAGAAAACAAAGACGAAAACATCAAAATCTGTAAATTAAATGTAGATGGAGCACAAGAAATTTCCAGAAAATACAAAGTAATGAGTATTCCTACAATTTTGGTATTTGAAGATGGAGAAATCATAAAATCTACTGTAGGTATGGTAGAAAAAGAATATATTTTGGATATGCTAAAATAAAAAATTAAATATAAACAAATGAGATCTAATCTAGGACAAATAGATTAGTTCTTTTTTTATTAAAAAGTAAAAAATCGAAGAAAACACTTATATTTTTAAGAAAAAAATTGTATAATAATGGTGAGATAGAATATAAAGAAATTGTAAATTTTATGTAAAAACTTACAAATATTTTAAGGTGTAAAATTATGGAGGTATATTATGATAAACAAAAAAATAATTAGCGTAGGTGCAGGAATAATAGCTGGAGCTATTGGTGGAAAAGTTTTGAATTCAAAGCTAGCTAAAAAAGCTGCTGTTAGTACAGTTGTTGGAGGATTAAAAGTTAAAGAATCTATCGATAAAACTGTTGAAAATATTAGAGTTTCTGCAGAAGATGTTATTGCAGAAGCAAAAGATGTAAAAGAAAGAGAAGAAAAAGAAGAAGCTAAGAAAAACGATGAAATGGACATCGAAAAAGTAGCTGAAGAACAAGAAGAAAAAACTGAAGAAAAAGTTGAAGATAAAACAGAGGAAGAAAATAAATAATGAGAGCGTCAATAGCCCACAGAATAAAGGGCAGATGCCGTTTTGTTTATGAAGATAATTTAAAAAAAGAAAATCTTAATAAACTTAAATATTGTATAGAAGAAGTTAGTGGAGTGAGATCATGTAAGATTTCACTTCTTACTAATTCTATTACTGTTAGTTATGATGAAAACTGTGTTTCGAAATTGGCGAAGTTTATTCTTGATTTAGATATGGATACAATTGAGAATACATCAATAGATAATGTAGATTTTCAAGCACAATCAGAAAATGATTTGTTTAATATTCTGAGAAATGCGATGTATCGAAGAATCTTTTTCAAATATATGCTTCCTGCTCCAATAGGAACAGTTGCATTGTTCTTTAGAGCTTATCCGTTTATAAAAAATGGTATTAAATCTTTACTCAATAGAAAACTAAATGTTGAATTGTTGGATGCAACAGCTATTTCTGTATCTCTTGCAACAAGACAGTTTGCAGATGCTGCGAATATTATGTTCTTGTTGGGATTAGGTGAAGAAATAGAAGATTATACAATGAAAAAATCTCAAGAAAATTTGGCACATTCTTTGGCATTGAATATAGATAATGTATTTGTCATTGAAAATGACGGAAAAATCATTAAAAATATTAAAGATGTTGAGATTGGAGATATTGTCGAAGTTGAAATGGGTAATAGTATTCCTGTTGATGGTAAAGTCATCAAAGGTGTTGCCATGGTTAACGAATCTTCATTCACTGGAGAATCAAATCCTGTCAAGAAAACATCGGGCAGTGTTGTATTTGCAGGAACTGCAATTGAAGAAGGTTCTATTCTAATCGAAACGGAGAAAAAACACGATGATTCAAGATTATCTCATATTATAAGTTTGATTTCAGAAAGTGAAAAGAACAAGTCACTCGCTCAAAAGAAAGCTGAGAACACGGCTGATAGTCTTGTGAAGTATTCATTTATAGGCACAGCATTGACTTATTTATTCACAAGAAATCTTCAAAAAGCTAAGTCCTTCTTAATGGTGGATTTCTCATGTGCATTAAAATTAACTATTCCAATTGCCGTAATGAAGGCGATTAGTCAAGCATCTGAAGAAAAAATCCTTGTAAAGGGCGGAAAATATTTGGAAAACTTGTCTGAAGCAAATACAATCGTGTTTGACAAAACTGGTACGTTGACAAAATCTGAGCCAAGAGTAGCAAAAGTAATAGCTCTCGATAAAATTTCGGAAAATGAGTGCTTAAGAATAGCGGCTTGTCTGGAAGAACATTTCCCACATTCGATTGCTAAAGCTGTGGTTGAACACGCAAAGCATAAAAATTTGAAGCACGAAGAAATGCACTCTAAACCAGAGTACATTGTTGCTCACGGAATCAGAACTAAGATTGTTGACAAGGATGCCTTGATTGGATCTGAACATTTTATTCTTGATGATGAGGGAATAAAAATTAATGATGAAACAAAACAAATTATAGATAAATTAAAAGAAGATTATTCGCTATTGTACTTGGCATTTGCCGGTAGATTAATCGCTGTAATTTGTATTGAAGATCCTCTAAGAGATGAGGCTTGTGATGTTGTAAAATCATTGAGAGATTTGTCGTTTACAAACATCACGATGTTAACTGGCGATGCAGAAAATTCTGCTCACAGTGTTGCTTCACTATTGGATTTGGATTATTATCAATCACAAGTTTTACCTGAAGATAAGCAAAACTATATCTTGCAAGAAAAAGAAAAGGGAAATAAGGTTGTAATGATTGGCGATGGTATTAACGATTCTGTTGCATTATCTAGCGCAGATGTGGGAATTTCAATGCATCAAGGAGCAGATATTGCGAAGGAAATCTCGGATATTTCGATTGGATCAGACAGCTTAGAAGGGCTTGTTGATGTTGTAAAATTATCAAAAGCTATGAAAAAAAGAATTGATTCTGATTATAGACAAATCGTAGGATTCAATTCAACTTTGATAATATTAGGAGTTATGGGAATATTGACCAATACTTCATCGGCACTCCTTCACAATTTATCAACGGTTATGATTGCCGGTAGAAATATGAATAAATACAAAATATAATTTAAATAAAAAAATCTCGTAATCGACAAATGTAATGCCTCTTTAAATCCGGACACGGAAATAAGGGGGCAGTACAAAATCGGTTACGAGATTTTTGTTTATTAATCTTTAATATTTTGTATCCTTTTCGAAAGTATTATCAATTTTTTGTATGATATAATTTATTAAAGTGATTTTAAGGCTTCTATAGCTTTATCGTAATCAGGGTGATTTGTATTTTCTTGTACGTATTCAACGTATTTAACTTCGTTGTTTTCGTCTAGGATTACAATACCTCTGTTAAGAAGACGGAATTCTTCCATTACGAAACCATATTTCAAACCAAAATCTAAATCTTTGTGATCGCTTAGGACTATTAGGTTGTCGATTCCTTCAGCTGCACAGAATCTTGATTGTGCAAATGGTAAATCACAGCTAATTGTAAATATAATTGTGTTGTCAAATTCACTAGCCTTTTTGTTGAATTCTTTTGTTTGGAATTCGCAAACGCCAGTATCAATTGATGGTACTACAGAAATTAATTTTTTCTTTCCATCGTAATCAGATAATTTTACTGGTTTTAATTCTGCGTTTAAGCAAGTGAAATCTTGAGCTTTATCACCTACGTTTACTTTAGTTCCTAATAATGTTACAGGGTTGTTTGCAAATGTTGTTTCTTGTCTTTTGTCCATGTTATAGACCTCCTTATAATTTCATTTTCATACAAATGGTTTATACCCAAAAAATTATTTAAATAAACAAGAGGAGTTGATTTTAATGAGCGCAGCTACAATTATAATTGTGTTAATTAGCGTTGCAATTTTGGCGCTATTTTTTAAAATTTCTTTTAAATTGGGAATTCATGCACTTTCTGGTTTTGTGGGAATTTTTATTTTAAATATTTTCTTAAGCTTTTTCAATCTTCATATTCCATACAATTTGGTAGATATGTTAATTGCTGGTATTTTAGGTATTCCAGGATTGGTAATTCTATTTTTATATTATTTTGTCATTTAATCTAACTAAAATATTAAATTTGTTGCGAAGAAATCACTTATTTGGTATAATTAATAGAGATTTTAGATTACTTAGGAGGAAAATAAATGACTAACTATAAATTAGATATGCAAAAAAGAGACGAAGTTGGCTCAAATGCAGTTAGAAAATTAAGAGTAAAAGAAATGGTTCCAGGAGTTATTTATGGAAAAGACTTAGAACCAATTAATGTATGTGTTGATGAAAAAGAATTAAGAAAAGTTCACTTAATGGCAGGAACTTCAAGCTTAATCGATGTTAAAGTTGATGGTGAAGACCATACTGTAATTATCAGAGAAGTTCAAAAACACCCATTCAAAAATCAATATGTTCACGTTGATTTCAAAGCGATCAAAATGGGCGAAGTTGCAAACTTCACTATTCCTGTTGTATTAGAAGGAAGAGATGAAATCAGAGTTCAACCATCAGTATTAATGCAATTATTAGACGAAATCGAAATCGAATGTTTACCAAAGAACTTACCAAACGAAGCTGTTGTATCAGTTGTAGATATGCAAATTGGCGAGACTTTGGAAGTAAAAGACTTGGATGTATTCAAAAATGCTGATATAAAAGTTCTTAACGAAGAAACAGAAGCAGTATGTTCATTATCTGAACCAAAAGAAGAAGTAATTGAAGATAATGATGCTGAAGTATCTGCAGATGTTCCAACAGTTGGCGAAACTGAAGAAGACGCAGAATAATAAAATAGAAAAAATAAAGCGAGTTAACTCGCTTTTTTTATAGGATAAAATATGTTTATTACTTTTGAAGGTCCGGATGGCAGTGGGAAATCAACCATAATTCAAAAAGTTTACGATTATTTAATCGAAAATAATTACGATGTGATTAAAACTAGAGAACCTGGTGGAAGTCCCATTGCTGAAAAGATCAGAAATTTGATACTTGATACTGAAAACACCAAAATGGGTTACAGAACAGAAGCTTTGTTATATGCAGCTTCTAGGGCACAACATGTTGAAGAGACAATCCTTCCTGCTTTAAACGAAAATAAAATTGTTTTGTGCGATAGATTTCTAATATCTTCTCTTGCATATCAAGGTGTAGGAAGAGATTTGGGAATTGAAAATGTTAGGAAGATAAACGAATTTGCTATAAATGGAGTTTATCCTGATTTCGTTTTGTTTTTTGATGTTGATCCTATTACTACTTTGAAGAGAAAATCTTCTTTGGATACGGCAGATAGACTTGAAAAAGAGGGTAATAATTTCCATGAAAGGGTATATAATGGATATAAAGAGATTCTAAATTCTGAAAAGAATATAGAAATTATTGATGCAACTCAATCTGTAGAAGACGTATTTAGTCAATGTATAAAAGTTTTAAAAAGGAGAAATATTTTATGAAACTAGTTGTTGCAATTGTTCAAGATCAAGATGTATATAATTTGAATGCAGACCTTACTGAAGCTGGTTTTAGAATTACAAAGTTAGCTTCAACTGGCGGATTTTTGAAGACGGGAAACAGTACTTTATTAATAGGTACTGAAGATGAAAATGTAGATAAATGTTTGGAAATCATTGAAAATGATTGCAAATCAAGAGAAACTACAACTTCAATGCTTTCTGTTAGTATGCCAGGAACAAACTACATATCATATCCTGTAGAGGTTATGGTAGGTGGAGCTACTGTATTTTTACTAGAAGTAGATAAGTATTTGAGATTTTAGGTGATTTTATGAAACTTATAGTTGTAATTATGGAAGATGACTTGAGTCATATTCTTTCAAAAGAATTGTTGGAGAATAAAATATCTTCTACAAAATTATCATCAACAGGTGGATTTTTGAAAAAAGGAAACACTACGATGTTGATTGGTACTGATGTAGAAAAAGAACAATCTATTTTAGATTTGATTAAAAAAGTATGTGACGAAAATGATATTGAATCTGATAATGAATCAAAGGCTAATATTTTCGTTATGGATTTAGAGGATTTTAAAAAGTTTTAATGTTACCGAAAAACAAAACTTTGATAAATCAAGTCAATAATAATAAAATTTCTAACCAATATTTACTATATGGTGGGAATTTAAACGAAATAAATTATGATGCTGAGGCTTTGATATACAATTTGCTTGTTAGTAACTCAAATTTGAAGTTGAAGTTTGATAGGGATAAGTTATCTGATTTGTTGGTAATAGAACCTGAGAAAAATTCTATAACCATAGATAAAATCAGAGATATTGCAAAATTTGTATCCACAAAGCCTTTTGAATCTAATAACAAGGTCGTGTTGATAAAACAGGCTGATTTGATGAGAACAGAGGCTTCAAATGCTCTTTTAAAAAATTTGGAAGAGCCAAAGCCTTTTGTCTATTTTATATTACTTACAGACAATAAGAATAAACTTCTGAAAACTATTATTTCCAGATGTCAAGTAATTAATTATCTAAGTGAAAGAGAAAATGAAAAATTTGATTATACGATAGCTTTGGACATTCTGGATAAATCTATGGGACAAAATCTTCTGACGATGTTGGATTCGAAGGAATACTTGTCCAATTTTCAAAAAGAGACAGATGTATTGTTTGATTTTTTGATGGAGTTTTATTCGTCATTTTTGAAATTCGTGAAGACCAAGGACGGGTCTTCTTTGAACAAAGATTTCGTGAAATTGTATAGGAAATATCCAAAGGCTAATGAGAGAATCATCGTAGATACTTTGGATAAGATTGAGTCTGTAAGGGGATATTTTAAAGTTAATGCGAATTTTGAGCTTTCTATGGAAGAGCTTTTATTGTATATAATGGAGGAAAACTATGCTTGATGTAACTGGTGTTAGTTTTAGACAAGCTGGTAAAGTGTATTACTTCGATTCCAATAATCTAAAATACAAACTAGGTGATCACGTAATAGTGGAGACTGCTCGTGGTATTGAGTATGGAGTTGTTGTAAAAGAAAATTTTGAGATAAACGAAAAAGAATTGTCGTCTGATTTGAAACCTATCATAAGATTGGCTGATAGTGCAGATGATTATATTTATATGGAAAATAAAAAGAAAGCTAAGGAATCCATCGAAGTCTGCAAAGAAAAAGTTAAAGAATTCGGTTTGGATATGAAGTTAGTGGACTGTGAATATACATTTGATAACAATAAGGTTATTTTTTATTTTACTTCAGATGAAAGAGTTGATTTTAGAGAATTAGTAAAAGAATTAGCCAGAATTTTTAGAATCAGAATAGAATTGAGACAAATTGGAGTGAGAGATCAAGCAAAGATTGCAGGAGGAATTGGCCCTTGTGGTCAAAGATGTTGTTGCAACAGATATATGAGAAATTTCAATCCAGTTAGTATCAAGATGGCAAAAGACCAATCGCTATCGCTTAATCCTTCAAAAATCAGTGGGCTTTGTGGAAGACTTATGTGTTGCTTGAATTATGAGCAAGAAGGTTATGAATGCAAATTAAAGAAAATGCCACACGTTGGTCAAAAAGTTACTACTGAGATGGGAGAAGGAGTTGTGACTGAAACTAATACTCTTTTGGAATCTGTGAAAGTAAAAGTGATGACAGAGGATGAGACAGAAGAATTAATCCAAGTAAATGTAGACGAATTAATCGATTTTAATAAGTGCGGTGGATGTAATCATAAATGTCATTAAACCACTTGCATTTATTCTAATAGTGTGTAATAATGATTGTAGAGCATAAATACATAATACGCTCTAAAATTACAAGGGGGTAAAGCAATATGGCTTATAAAATTTCTGACGATTGTATCGCTTGCGGACAATGTAAACCTGAATGTCCAGTAGATTGTATTTCTGAAGGGGACATTTATACAATTGATCAAGACGCATGTATTGATTGTGGTTCTTGTGCTGACGTATGTCCAGTAGATGCTCCACATCAAGACTGCTAATTTTAGGGGAGAATTAGACTACTCATTTTTGAGTGGTCTATTTTTTTAATATGAAAAGAGAACATTTTATACCAAAAACCGATTTAAAAATAATTGTTGATGACGAGAAATTTTCTTTTACGATTGACTCCATCCTCCTTACAGATTTTGCAAAAATGAAAAAAGACACTAATCTTATAGATATTGGTTGCGGGACAGGGATATTGCTGTTGAGATGTATGACTTTGTACAATTTATCAAAATGCATTGGAATTGAAATTCAAAAAGATGTTGCAGATATGCTGGAAGAAACTATTGCGATTAATAATTTGTCAAATGTCGAAGTTATTAATGACGATTTCAAAAATGTCGACATCAAAAATGATTCAATCGACAACATAATAGTTAACCCACCTTATCAAAAAAACGGCCACGGTATTTCTAATAAGAATACTAATTTTCAAACATCGAGATACGATAATGAGATGAAATTGGAAGATTTATTTGAATTTGCAAAGTTGAAGCTCAAATCTAATAGATCTTTGTTTATGATAAATAGATGCGAGAGATTGGTCGATTTATTAAGCATTGCAAGAAAATATAATATGGAAGCAAAGAGAATTAGGTTTGTACAATCGAGAATTGACGATAAGCCCAATCTCGTGATGATACAATTTGTGAAAAATCAGAAACCTTTCTTGACTTTTGAGAAAAATCTGATTATTTACAATGATGAAGACTACACGGAAGAAGTGATGAATATATATGGAATTAGAAAAGTCTAAAATTTATGTTGTGCCAACTCCTATTGGAAACTTGGCAGATATGACTTTGAGGTCGTTGGACGTTTTGAAAAATGTGGATGTGATTTATTGTGAAGATACACGAAATACATCGAAATTACTGAATTATTACGACATCAAAACGCCTCTTGTGAGTTATCACAAGCACAACGAACAAAGTAGGTCAGAAGAAATTATCGACAAAATTTTGTTGGAAAATATAAATTGCGCTGTAGTAAGTGATGCGGGAATGCCTTCTATTAGTGATCCAGGACAAATTTTACTAGAAAAGGCGATTGATCGAGATGTCGATATTGAAGTATTACCGGGCGCAAGTGCTGCAATAACTGCTTTGGTGAGAAGTGGATTCGATAGTTTGCAATTTGCATTCTTGGGATTCGTGCCAAGGAAAAACACTGATAAAAACAAATTCTACGACCAAATCAAAAATGCGGCGATGACTACAATAATATACGAATCGGTTCACAGAGTTGAAGCGACAGTCGAAGAACTCAGCGAGTTTTTGGGAGATAGAAAAATTTGTGTTTTAAGAGAGCTTACCAAAATTCACGAGTCCGTTATGAAAGGGACGTGTGCTCAAGTTATCGAAATGTTAAAAAACGAAACTGTAAAAGGTGAATTCGTAATAGTGATCGATAAACTCATCGAAGAAGATGAAGATATAGATGTAAAAGAAAAACTCACAGAACTTATCAACGATGGAATATCTAAGAAGCAAGCTGTGAAGATTGTGAGCGAGATGTACGGATTGAAGAAAAATGATGTCTACAAAGAGAGCTTGGAATTATGATTTCAAAAGATTTGATGGATGAAGTATCTCGTTTAAATAAGAGACTTAAAAGTAGAAAAAGTGTCTCTAAATTAAGCAGAGAAGATATCAGAAATTTAATAACAAATGAAATTGGGAAAATCAAAGTTTACGATAGATTTAGTGTTGACAAGCTAAAAGAAATTAAGCAATATGGATGTATTTGCGTTGTAGATGGCTCAGTTAATAGAATCGGTGCAAATTATCCGAACTATGTGGAGTTTTTTCAGTCAATGGCTCTTCTAAGCTCTGACCAAGAGCCGCTGGTAAAGGCGGATATTTTGTGTCCGTTGGTGGATGAATTTTCAGAACGCGATCAATTCCAAATCTCCAAACAAACATTGTGTGCTACAGAACTTGTCGTAGCAATTGAAGCTGTAAAAAAACATGATATAAAAATACTTATGATGGACGGAACTTTAATGAGATATTGCCTTGAAGCGGAAGATTTATACAATGATTTGGTCGAACTTTGTGATGAGAAAGGTGTTATTTTAGTTGGAGTTGTCGAAGAAATCAGCACGAAGATTATTATGAACACATTTCAAGAAAACGGAGTTGATGTTGGGATGCTTTTCGATAGAGAAGCGTTGTTCAATGTATTAGATATGAATGAAGGTTTTGTCGTAAATGAGCATAAATCCAGAAAAAAAGAGTACGATATAGAACAAGCTTTTATAAGAACATCTAAGGATCCTTGCGTAATAGCTATCGACATTCCATCGCAAAACATGGATGATTTTGATGAAATAATTTCTTTCGTGCTTACACTGTCTGATGAAAACACAAGAGGAGTGCCGTTTTTGTTGGATTTGGTCGACAAGAAAACAAGGATTGACAACAAACAAGCTGAAATTTTGGCGAAGAAATACTTGGATACTGAAATGTATCAATCGATATTTAGATCTCAAAGGAGTAAAAGAGTTATATAATGAATGATTTAGATTTTAGAGTAGTCGGTATGACCGACCAAATCGAATGTTACGTGGCTAGTAAATACGATAGACTAAGAATCAATGAATATATGATTGTGGAAGATATCAAACAAGGGGATATTTTGTGTCAAGTCACAGAAACTCACAGTGTTAATGAATTTATGGAGTCAAACACCGCCGATTCTTATATAACCAAAGAACAAATTCTAAAACTTCAAGTAGTAGGATACAACATTTCTGAAGGCATCAAATACATTTACAAATTCAGAGTGATGGACGATCCAGCATTTGCGATTGAAGCGGGATCTACAGTCAGAAAACCGAAATTTGATGAGATTAAACATTTATTTTATTCTGGTACAATTGACAAATCACTTGAAATTGGAATTATTAAAAACACCGAAGAAATTTATAAAACCTGTCCTGAAGAATATAAAAATTTGCTTAAGATCATGGATTCTAATCAAAATATTCACGATCAAGAAGAATTGGTGTATTTATTTAACTACTACAATATGATTGAATATCCACATATTGGTATTTTTGGTGGTTCGGGTTCTGGTAAATCATACGGGCTAAGAGTAGTAATTGAAGAATTAATGAAAAAATCTGTTCCAACAATTGTGTTTGATCCACACAACCAAATGGTATTTAAGGATAGGACACTTGAAAATTATGGGGTTGATTTTTCTGACAAATTTGAAGTTTTAAAAGTTGGGGAAGATTTGGGAATTAATTTTCCTGACTTGAACAGATATGAGCTTATCAGTTTGATAGAAACACAAGGAGAACTCACAGAATCCATGAAATCTGCTTATGAAGCTATCCTTGACAAAGACTCAATAACACAATCGAGCGCAAATGCTTTTTTGGATTATTTGACAACCATATCCAAAGCCTTGTCAGATAAGGAAGATGATACGACGGGATACTATGAAAGATTTTCACAACTTGTAAACGTGGATTCGCTTCAAGCTGTTATCAGGAGATTTAATAGATTACTGAACACAGATATATTCTTGAACACTTCGCAAAAACTTTTCGAAGCACTAAAAGATGGCAAAACAGTTATAATTCAAGGTACGCAAAAGATGCTAAATTTGTACGCATCGTACGCAGTGAATTCTTGTTATAGAAAAAGAAGAAGATACGTTGATGCTATGACAAACGAATATTTTCCGATTATTTGTATGGTTTTTGATGAAGCTCACAACTTCTGCGGTAGTGACCAGATATCTGTAACACGAAGAATTATCAAGGAAATCGCCCAAGAAGGTAGAAAATACGGAGTTTTCCTAATATTAGCATCGCAAAGAATGGCAGCTATCGAACAGACTACAATTGCACAGTTGTCTACAAAATTTATTTTTAGAATTTCAACTGAAAAAGACCTTGAAGTTATCAGAAAAGAAACTGATTTGTCCTCAGAAGAAATACGAAGACTACCATATCTATCAAATGGTGATGTATTCATTTCCCAAGCTCAAATCGGAAAAACATTGTTTGCAAGGATAAGACTAGCATACACTACACAACCGAAATTCAAAAATCCTTTTGATGAAATGTATCGAATGCTACAAATAAATGTTCAAAAGAAAAATCAATCGGATATGGAATTATTCAACATGCTAAAAGAAGACAACGTATTTCCAATAACTCTTGATTTGTTCAGAATTTGTAAGATAATCGAAGAAAGACACAATATAAAAATGAGTGTCAATGATTTGGAAAACAAATTAAATAAGCTTAGCAATGATGGATATATTACCAAGAAAAAATCTATCATGGGAGAAAGCTATTATTTAAGAGAGGAGTAATATGAAAGTTAGTTTAAATACGAAAGTTATGAACGTGTTTTGTGGGATAAATTCAAAAATCAGATTGAACAAGTTATTCGATTATATGCTTGAATGTTCCATTAAACAAGAAGAAATACTCAAAGAACAACTAAAAGATTTGAATGGAAGTTGGATTATATATCAATGGGATGTTGATATACATGACATGCCTGAAAGATTTGACGATTTGACAATTCAAACTTACCACACATATACAAGAAAATTCTACGCTTTTCGTAACTACGATGTTTTTAAAAATGGTGAATTAATTGTAAGAGCTAAAACAAAATGGCTGCTTGTTAATCCGGAAAAGAAGCTTCCTATGAGAATAAGTGATGAACTTGGAGTGATTTACGGAAGAGAAGATGGTTATGACATTGTCGAAAAGGATTTGGAACTAATAGACGGCGATTATAAAAAGTGTGGCGAATACACTGTAAGAAAAACAGATATAGATTACAATTATCACGCAAATAATGCTAGATATATCGAATGGATTGAAAATTATCTGGACGATGATACAATCAAGAAAGTGGAAGTTGTGTATAAAAAAGAACTTAAATTAGATGAAAGTGTAGAGATTTATAAATTAGAAAAAGATTGCAGTATTTATTTCAAATTAATTTCTAATGGAGTATTGAAAACAACAATAAAAATTACGAAATAAATTTAACTCACAAAATGATTTTTTGTTTTGTGAGTTTTTTTAATTTTAAATATGAAAAATAGCCGAAATTTAATAAAAAAATAATTGACAAAATAAAAATGTTGTTATATAATTCTAAGATACAGTATAAAAATGGATAATTATGCTATAAAGTAGATTATTTAGGAGTTTAAGATAGTATAAGGGGTGAAGTATATGCATACTGAAAAGTATGGAGTAACGGACAGAGTTAGCTTTTCTAGGAACAAAAATGTTTTGGGACTTCCAAATCTTATTGGTATTCAAACTGACAGTTTCGATTGGTTTGTAAAAAAAGGTATCAAGGAAGTTTTTGAAGACATTAGTCCTATAAAAGATTATGCGGGAAGTCTTGTTTTGGAATTTGTGGATTATTATTTTGAGGAAAATCCAAAATATACAATCCAAGAGGCAAAAGACAGAGATACTAACTATTCTTGCCCGTTAAAAGTGAAAGTAAGATTAATTAACACCGACACAGAAGAAGTAAAAGAACAAGAAGTTTTTATGGGTGATTTCCCTTTGATGACAGACAGTGGTACATTTATCATCAATGGTGCTGAAAGGGTAATTGTAAGCCAACTTGTAAGAAGTCCTGGTGTTTACTTCGCCGAAGAAATTGATAAATCAGGTAACAGCAACTTCGCATCTACAGTTATTCCAAACAGAGGTGCTTGGTTAGAAATGGATACTGATGCAAGTGGTGTAGTGAATATTAGAATCGACAGAACTAGAAAATTACCTGTTACTACATTACTTAGAGCTTTATTATTTGACACTGATGAAGAAATAATTGAAGCTATGGGAGATTCTGAAATTTTAAGAAAAACTCTCGAAAAAGAAATTTCAAAAGACAGAGAAAGTGCTTTAATTGAAATTTATAAGAAATTAAAACCGGGAGATCCTGCATCTTTGGAAAGTGCAGAACCTTTGATTAACAATATGTTCTTCGACAGTAGAAGATACGACTTAGCAAAGGTAGGACGTTACAAATTCAATAAAAAATTATCTTTGAGAGATAGAATTACTAATCAAAAAGCAAAAGAAGATGTTGTGGATACATCAACAGGAGAAATTTTAGCTACTGCAGGAGATTTGATTACTGAAGAAATGGCAATCGAAATCGAAAATGCAGGTATAAATGTTGTTGATGTTATCGGACACGAAGGTCAAAGCGTTCGTGTTATCGGTAATCACTTTGTCGATTTGGATAGTTTTGGTTTGGATATGGATTTATCTGATTTGAATTTGTCAGAAAAAGTTTATTATCCTATTATGGAAAAAATCTTGGAAGAAAATGATGACGAAAAATCAATCAGAAGAGCGATTGAAGAGAATGTTCATCAATTATCTCCAATTCATATAATCCATTCAGACATTTTGGCATCAATTAACTATGAATTCAATTTATTCTTTGGAATTGGTTCAACTGATGATATCGACCACTTAGGTAACAGACGTGTAAGAACTATTGGTGAATTGTTGCAAAATCAATTCAGAATTGGTTTATCAAGAATGGAAAGAGTTGTAAGAGAAAGAATGAGCACACAAGATCCAGACTTGGCAACTCCACAATCACTAATCAACGTTCGTCCAGTTACAGCTGCAATCAAAGAGTTCTTTGGTTCAAGTCAGTTGTCACAATTCATGGAACAAACAAACCCATTGGCAGAACTTACTCACAAGAGAAGATTGTCAGCTTTGGGACCAGGTGGTTTGTCAAGAGATAGAGCAGGGGTTGAAGTGCGTGACGTTCACGACTCTCACTATGGTAGAATCTGTCCGATAGAAACACCAGAAGGACCAAATATCGGTCTTATAACTTCTATGACAACTTATTCTACTACTAATGAGTATGGATTCTTAGAAACTCCATACAGACGTGTAGACAAAGAAACTGGTGAAGTTACTGAAGATATTGTTTATTTGACAGCTGATGAAGAAGATAAATATATAATTGCACAAGCGAACGAACCATTGGATGAAAACTCTAGATTTATAAATGAAAGAGTTTCTGGTCGTGGTATAAACGGAGAAAATGATATTTATCCAAGAGAACTAATTGACTACATGGACGTTAGTCCGCAACAAATCGTATCTGTAGGTACAGCTATGATTCCTTTCTTGGAAAACGACGATGCTACTCGTGCGTTGATGGGTTCAAACATGCAAAGACAAGCAGTTCCATTGTTGGCAACTCAAGCGCCAATTATTGGTACTGGAATTGAACACAAGGCTGCTAAGGACTCTGGTGTTGTAGTTAAAGCAAAACACAAAGGTACAGTCACAAAAGTATCTTCTGATATAATTGAAATCACTCGTGATGAAGATAGAAAAGTTGATAAGTACACTATTCGTAAATTTAAAAAAGCAAACCAAGGTACAACTTTCAACCAAAGACCGATTGTAAACAAAGGTGACAAGGTTGATGTTGATGATATAATCGCAGATGGTCCAAGTACGAACATGGGAGAAATGGCTTTAGGTAAGAACATTCTTATTGCATTCATGACTTGGGAAGGATACAACTACGAAGATGCGATGTTATTAAACGAAAAATTAGTTGTAGATGATGTATTGACATCTGTTCATATAGAAGAACACGAATCAGAAGCTCGTGAAACAAAATTAGGCGCTGAAGAAATAACTAAAGATATTCCAAATATCGGAGAAGATATGAGAAAGAATCTTGACGATGAAGGAATTATTAGAATTGGTGCTGAAGTAAAATCAGGAGATATTTTGGTAGGAAAAGTTACTCCAAAAGGAGAAACAGAATTATCTGCTGAAGAAAGACTATTGAGAGCAATATTCGGCGAAAAAGCTAGAGAAGTAAGAGACACTTCATTGAGAGTTCCTCATGGTGAATCTGGTGTTGTTGTTGATGTTAAAACTTATTCAAGAGCAAACGGCGACGAATTATCTCCAGGTGTTAACAAAGTAGTTAGAGTATTCGTAGCTACTAAGAGAAAAATCATGGTTGGGGATAAAATGTGTGGTCGTCACGGTAACAAGGGTGTCGTTTCAAGAATTATGCCAGAAGAAGACATGCCATATTTACCAGATGGTACACCAGTACAAGTAGTTCTTAACCCATTAGGGGTACCAAGTCGTATGAACATCGGACAAGTACTTGAAGTTCACTTGGGACTTGCTGCTAGTAAATTAGGTTGGAAAGTTGCTACGCCAGTATTCGATGGTGCAAGTGACATTGAAATAGAAGACGCTTTGGAAGAAGCAGGATATCCAAAAACAGGAAAGATTTGGTTAAGAGATGGTAGAACTGGAGAATACTTCGACAACCCAGTAACTGTAGGATACATGTATATGTTAAAACTACACCACATGGTTGCAGAAAAAATCCACGCCAGATCAACAGGACCATACTCTCTTGTAACTCAACAACCATTGGGTGGTAAAGCTCAATTCGGTGGACAAAGATTTGGAGAAATGGAAGTTTGGGCATTAGAAGCATATGGTGCAGCTCATACTCTTCAAGAAATTTTAACTGTTAAATCAGATGATGTTGTAGGTCGTGTTAAAACTTATGAAGCAATTATTAAAGGTGAAAATATTCCTGAACCAGGAATTCCTGAATCATTCAAAGTTTTAATTAAAGAACTTCAATCATTATCTTTGGATGTTAAATTACTTGATGAAAATAACGAAGAAGTCGAATTGATAGAAGAAGACGATGATTCTAGCGAATTCGGCAGCGATGATAGACTATAAGAAAGGAGAGGGCTCCTTGGTACAAAAAAATACTTTTGAAGCTATGAAAATTGGTTTGGCTTCACCAGACAAAATCAGACAATGGTCTTGGGGAGAAGTTAAAAAACCAGAAACTATCAATTATAGAACATTAAAACCTGAAAAAGAAGGTTTATTCTGTGAAAAAATATTTGGACCTACAAAAGATTACGAATGTAATTGTGGTAAATACAAAAGAATAAGATACAAGGGTATTGTATGCGAAAAATGTGGTGTAGAAGTTACAAAATCAAAAGTTAGACGTGAAAGAATGGGCCACATTGAACTTGCAACTCCTGTAAGTCATATCTGGTATTTCAAAGGAATTCCATCACGTATGGGATTGTTATTGGATATGAGTCCTAGAGCACTTGAAAAAGTTCTTTATTTTGCATCATTTGTAGTTATAGATCCAGGTAAAACTGATTTATACGAAAAACAATTATTAACTGAACAAGAATACGAAGAATACTGTGATAAGTACGAAGAAGATGTTGATTTCAGAGCCAAAATGGGAGCTGAAGCAATCAAAGAACTTCTTCAAAAAATAGACTTACAAGAAGAATACAAAAATTTAACTGAAACTTTTGAAGGGGCAACTGGACAAAAGAAAGTTAGAATTTTAAGAAGACTTGAAGTTGTAGAAGCATTCATCGAATCAAAGAATGATCCTTCATGGATGATTATGGATGTAATCCCAGTTATTCCACCAGATATCAGACCAATGGTACAACTTGAAGGTGGAAGATTTGCTACAAGTGATTTGAATGATTTATACAGAAGAGTTATTAACAGAAATAATCGTCTAAAAAGATTATTGGATATTGGATCTCCTGAAATCATTGTAAGAAACGAAAAAAGAATGCTTCAAGAAGCAGTAGATGCTCTTATCGACAATGGTAGACGTGGTAAACCTGTAACAGGACCTGGTAACAGACCATTAAAGAGCTTGTCAGATATGCTTAAAGGTAAATCTGGTCGTTTCAGACAAAACTTGTTAGGTAAGAGAGTTGACTATTCTGGTCGTTCAGTAATAGTTATCGGACCAAACTTGAAATTCTATCAATGCGGTCTTCCTAAGAAAATGGCTCTTGAATTGTTCAAACCATTTGTAATTAGAGAATTAGTTAAGAGAGAAATTTCACACAATGTTAAAAACGCTAAGAAATTAGTTGAAAGAGAAAATGACAGAGTGTGGGATGTTTTGGAAGATATTATAGTCGATCATCCAGTATTACTAAACCGTGCACCGACATTGCACAGACTTGGTATTCAAGCATTTGAACCAATATTAGTTGAAGGGAAAGCTATCAAACTTCACCCATTGGTATGTACTGCATACAATGCGGACTTTGACGGCGACCAAATGGCAGTCCATTTGCCACTTTCACCAGAGGCACAAGCAGAAGCTAGACTTTTGATGTTAAGTACGAATAACATTCTTGCACCAAAAGATGGTAAGCCAATCACAACTCCTTCACAAGATATGGTATTGGGCTCATTCTATATGACTACTAGAAAAGAAGGTCAAAAAGGTGAAGGATTAATCTTCAAAGATATTGATGAAATGATGTTAGCTTATGCTATGCATTATGTAACATTGCAAACAATAGTAAAAGTTAGACGTGACAGTGTGAATAACGATGGTACAAGTAAAATTGTAGAAAGCACTGTTGGTAGATTTATCTTCAACGAAGGAATCCCTCAAGATTTGGGTATGGTGAACAGAGAAGAAGATCCATATTCGCTTGAAGTTGATTTGCAAGTTGACAAGAAAATGCTATCTAAAATCATCGATTTAACTTTCAGAAAATATGGAAATATCAGAACTGCTGAATTGTTAGACTACATCAAGTCTATGGGATACAAATACTCCACAATTGGTGCATTGACAATATCAATGGGAGATATTACAATTCCTGATTCTAAGAAGGGAATAATTGAACAAGCTGAACAAAGAATTGATATGGTTCAAGACATCTATCTTCAAGGGGATATTACTAACGAAGAAAGATACAAGAAAGTTATCGAAATTTGGGAACAATGTATTAAAGATGTAACTAGAGCATTGATGACAAACCTTCCTGCTGATAACAACTTGAATATAATGGCCGTTTCTGGAGCCCGTGGTAGTGAAAACCAAATCAGACAATTAGGTGGTATGCGTGGTCTTATGTCCGATACTGCTGGTAATACAATCGAAATTCCTATCACATCAAACTTCCGTGAGGGTCTTTCAGTACAAGAGTTCTTTATTTCAACTCACGGTTCAAGAAAAGGGCTATCAGATACAGCGCTTAGAACTGCAGACTCTGGATATTTGACAAGAAGACTTGTAGATGTATCACAAGATGTAATCATAACTGAAGATGATTGTGGTACTGATGAATATATAGTTGCAAAAGAAATCAAAGACGGTAACAGACAAGTTGAAGATTTGAAATCTAGAATTATCGGTAGATATGCATTCGAAGATATCCTTGATTTGGATACTGGAGAAATCATCGTTCATAAAAATGATATGATTAATGAAGCTATTGCTGAAAGAATCGAATCAAAAGGTATCAAAGAAGTTAAAGTAAGAAGTGTTCTTGGATGTAAGATGAAACACGGCGTTTGTGCTAAATGTTACGGTAGAAACTTAGCTACTGGTAAGCCTGTAAACATTGGTGAAGCAGTTGGTATAATTGCTGCACAATCTATCGGTGAACCGGGTACACAATTGACAATGAGAACTTTCCACTCAGGTGGTATCGCCGGAGTAGGAATCACATCAGGTCTTCCTAGAGTTGAAGAATTATTTGAAGCTCGTAAACCAAAAGGACTTGCTTATATCACTGAAATAGAAGGTACAGTTAAAATTCAAGAAAACAAAAAGAGAAATGATGTTATCGTAACTGCTGAAGATGGCGAAGAAAAAGTTTATCAAATTCCTTACGGTGCTCACATTAGAGTTAACGACGGAGATCATGTTGAAAAGGGAGAACCATTAACAGAAGGTTCCATCAATCCACAAGATATTCTTAGAGTTAACGGAGCTGAAGGTGTTCGTGATTATATAATTAGAGAAGTTCAAAAAGTTTACAGACTACAAGGTGTAGACATTGACGATAAGCACATCGAAATTATAATCAGACAAATGATGAGCAAAATCAAAGTTGAAGAAAGCGGAGATTCTGGATTCTTATCAGGCAGCGTAGTAGATGCTAGAGATTTCAAGATGACAAATGAACAACTTGTCAAAGAAGGAAAAACTCCTGCAACAGGAACTCATTCATTAATGGGTATCACAAAAGCATCACTTGCAACTGAAAGTTTCTTATCTGCAGCATCATTCCAAGAAACTACAAGAGTATTAACAGAAACATCTATTAAAGGAAAAGTTGATCACTTAATAGGCTTAAAAGAAAATGTAATAATTGGTAAACTAATACCTGCCGGTACAGGAATAGCAAAATATGACAGAATTGAAGTAGATTATGACGGTAAAGCTGAAGAAGATATGATTGAAGCTGAAAAAGCACAACAATTAAATGATTCTGAAGAAGCGGAAGAATCTACAGTAAAATCTGGAAACTACGAATCATTACAAGATGAAGATAAATAATATTTAAGAATTAAGGGATGTAAATTTGCATCCCTTTTTTTATAAAATTGAGGAGTTTTGATGAAAAAAGATACAAACATCATAGAAATAAAAAACTTAAGTTTTCAATATGAAGGTTCATCAAAAAAAGTATTAAAAAACTTAAACATAGATATTAAAGAGGGAGAATTCATCTGCGTATTAGGCCACAACGGGTCTGGAAAATCTACACTAGCAAAACTCATCAACGCTCAATACATTCCAACAGAAGGTGATATTTTAGTTGGAAACATGAACACAAAAGATGACGATAGCTTGTGGGATATTCGTGAAATGTGTGGGATGGTATTCCAAAATCCTGACAACCAATTGGTAGCGACAATCGTCGAAGAGGACGTTGCTTTTGGTCCTGAAAATTTGGGAGTACCAAGAGAAGAACTTCGCAAGAGAGTAGATGAATGCCTTGAACTTGTGGGAATGAGTGAGTACAAGAGACACTCACCAGCGCTATTATCTGGAGGTCAAAAACAAAGAATTGCAATTGCTGGAATACTAGCGATGAATCCTAAGTGTTTGTTAATGGATGAGCCAACGGCAATGCTCGATCCTCAAGGAAGAAAAGACATATTAGATACTGTGTTAAAATTAAGAGAAATGGGCAAAACTATAATCCACATTACTCACTACATGGAAGAATGTGTAAATGCTGACAGAATAATCGTAATAAATGAGGGAGATGTAGTGCTTGAAGGAACGCCAAGGGAAGTTTTCTCAAATGTAGAACAAATGAAAGAAATAGGACTTGATGTTCCAGAGCCTACTGAAATCAGCTACCTTTTAAATAAATCAAATATAAATGTAAGATGTGATGTCCTTACTGTAGACGAACTCGTTGAAGCTTTGGGAGAATGTTAGGTGATAGATATGAAGATAGAATGCAAAAATTTAGAACATATTTATAACAAATCAAATCCGTTTGAAAAAGTTGCTCTCAAAGATATCAATTTAGAGATAAATCTTGGAGAATTTATTGGAATAATAGGACACACTGGAAGCGGTAAATCAACATTAGCACAACATTTGAATGGATTATTAGAACCGACAGATGGAGATGTATTAGTCGACGGAATATCAACAAAAACAAAAGTAAAAACAGATATAAGGAAAAATGTTGGACTAGTATTTCAATATCCAGAATATCAACTGTTTGAAGAAACTTGCTACAAAGACATTGAATTTGGTCCGAAAAATTTGGGGCTTACAGATGAAGAAATTAAAGAGCGTGTAGAGTGGGCTTGTGATGCCGTTGGATTAGATGTTGAACACATGAAAGAAAAATCACCATTTGAATTATCTGGCGGACAAAAAAGAAGGGTAGCAATTGCCGGTGTTTTGGCGATGAAACCAAAATTTTTAGTACTAGATGAACCGACTGCAGGGCTTGATCCATTGGGACGCGATATGATTTTAAATCAAATAAAACAACTTTTTGAGAGAGAAGACATGACAGTTATTTTGGTAAGTCATAGCATGGAAGATATCGCAAAACTTTGTAACAGAGTAATTGTTATCGACAAAAGTCAAATCTTTATGGACGATAAGCCGGAAGTTGTATTTAGCAAAGAAAAAGAGCTAAAGGAGATTGGACTTAGCATTCCACAATCTACACAAGTTGTGAGGAGATTGAAAGAAAAAGGATTAGATGTAAAAACGGATTGCTTGAATGTTGAACAAGCTTATGAAAGCATCAAAAAAGCTATGGAGGCAAAATCATGATAAAAGATATAACAATTGGTCAATATTTTGCAACTGATAGTATTATTCATAAGCTTGATCCAAGAGTCAAAGTAACATTTGTATTTTTATATATTATTGCGATATTTCTTATAAGTAAACTTTGGGTATACGCACCTGTATTGGTGTTCCTAATAGCTATAATCAAAATTTCAAAAATAAAACCAAATTTTGTATTCAAAGGAGTTAAACCACTTCTTCCAATTATCTTGTTGACATTCATACTTAACGTATTAATGACACCAGGTGAAGTTGTGTGGAAATGGAAAATATTTACTGTTACAAAAGCTGGATTGAATTTGGGATTTTTTATGGCATTTAGGTTGATATTTTTGGTTTTAGGAACAAGTTTATTGACATTGACAACATCACCAATTGAATTAACTGATGCTATGGAAAAAATGCTGCATCCATTTGCTAAATTTGGATTTCCTGCTCATCAATTTGCTATGATGATGACCATAGCTCTTAGATTTATTCCGACATTATTTGAAGAAACAGATAAAATAATGAAAGCTCAAATGGCTAGAGGAGCAGATTTTGAATCGGGAAATATAATCAAAAGAGCGAAAAATCTCGTACCACTTCTAGTTCCATTGTTTATAAATGCTTTGAAGATTGCAGGAGAACTTGCAGTTGCAATGGAAGCCAGATGTTATCGCGGTGGAGAAGGAAGGACAAGGCTTAACGAATTATCATATCAAAAACGAGATTTCATAGCTTATGGAGTTATTATATTATTATTCATTTTAATTATCGTGAGTAGAATAATATGAAAAATATCAAATTAACAGTTCAATATGATGGTTCAAAATTTTACGGATGGCAGAAGCTGAATGATTTGCCATCCGTACAATTAGAAATAGAAAAAGCAGTGACAAAAATGGTTAATCAACCAGTGAAAATCAATGGAGCTGGAAGAACTGATAAAGGAGTTCATGCAAAAGGTCAAGTGTGTAACTTCATTGTTGACACAGATATTTCCGCGAATCAATTTCTAATGGGAGTCAACCACTTCACGAGTGATTCAATTGTCATAGTGAAATCTGAAGAAGTGGATTTGGATTTTCATGCGAGATTTAGTGCGAAATCAAAAACATACAAATACATTTTATGTAACAAATACTATATGGAGCCTTGGTTTAATGATTATAAAGGTCACAGAAAATACTACTTAGATTTTGATTTGTTACTAAAATGCAGAGATATGCTAATTGGAAAACATGATTTCACATCATTCGTTAATGATTTGGAAGAAGATACCAATCCAATTAGAACTATTGATGAAATTACAATAGAAAAAATTGATGATGATTTTGTATTCACATTTAAGGCGGAAAGTTTTCTTAGAAATATGGTTAGAATTTTGGTTGGAAGCATGGTTGATGTAGCCAGAGGAAGAAAAAGCATAGAATGGCTTAAAAATGCTTTGGAAAATAAAGACAGACAATCTGCAGGTATCACGATTGAGCCTTGTGGATTGTATTTAATGGATATCGAATATTAAAAGGGGGAGTAAATGAAAAACTTTACCAGAAAACTCATCAGCGTAGTTATGATACTAATGATGATGTTTGTTTTCATTGACACCGAATCTTTTGCCGAAAAAGATACATTTGTAATCGGAATGGAGGCAAACTATGCGCCGTTTAACTGGTCTCAATCGACAGACGCAAATGGTGCTTATCCTATTGAAAATAGCAAAGGGGAATATGCAAACGGATACGATTTGCAAATAGCTAAGAAGATTGCCGATAGTTTGGGCAAGAAATTAGTTGTAGTAAAAATGGAATGGGACGGACTTGCACCAGCAGTTATGAGCGGAAAAGTTGATGCGATAATTGCAGGTATGAGCCCAACAAAAGAAAGAAAAGAACAAATTGATTTCTCAGATACTTATTATAGTTCTGATTTGGTAATCGTAACTAAAAAAGATAGTAAATACATCAATGCAAAATCATTAAATGATTTAAAGGGTTTTAAAATCACTGGTCAATTGAACACATTCCATTATTCAGTAATCGATCAAATTAAGGATTGTGACAAACTACCTGCAATGGAAAGTTTTCCATCAATGCTGTCTGCAGTTTTAGCAGAGAAGATAGACGGATATGTTTCAGAAAAACCACAAGCTTTGAGTGCAGAAGCATCTAATGCTGAGCTTTCATACATTGAATTTGAAAAAGGTTCAGGATTTGAAACATCAGCAGAAGATACTTCAATTGCAATCGGGGTGAAGAAAAATTCTGATTTGACCAAAAAAATCAACGAAGCTTTGAAAAAAATCAGTCCAGAAGAAAGAGATAAGTTGATGCAAGAAATGGTAAGATTGAACGTGGAAAAAGACCAACCACAAGGATTCTTATCAAAAGTAAAAAGCATATTCAATGAATATGGATCGCTTTTCTTAAAAGGTGCATTGATGACGTTGTTCATCGCCAGTGTATCGACAATTGTAGGATTTTTAATTGGCATATTGGTGGCAGTTATTAGAAATATGAAATTAGACAAAGATAAAAATAAGTTCACTTATTATCTTCACAAAGTCATTAATTTCATTTTAGCTTGTTATGTTGAAATATTCAGAGGGACACCAATGATGGTACAATCAATGTTGATTTATTTTGGAGCCAAATTATATCTTGGAATTGATATGGCGCCAATTAGTGCAGCTTTGTTCATTGTAAGTGTCAACACTGGAGCTTATTTGTCAGAAGTTGTACGTGGTGGAATTAATTCTGTCGATGTCGGACAAATGGAAGCTTGTAAGGCTTTGGGAATGACACACGGACAATCAATGATTAATGTAATCTTGCCACAAGCAATCAAAAACATCTTGCCTTCTATCGGAAATGAGTTTGTAATCAACATCAAAGATACATCAGTATTGAACGTAATCAGTGTTACAGAATTATTCTTCGTATCCAAATCAATTGCAGGATCAACTTATAATATATTTGAAACGTACGCAGTTACTTGCGTTATCTATTTCGTGTTGACATTCTCTTTGACAAGACTTTTATTATTTATTGAAAAGAAATCTAATAACAGAGAATACGTAATGGAAGCTACAACTGGAGGAATGTTCAATGGAAAATAAAATAATAGAGTTACAACATTTGAAAAAAAGTTACAACGGAGTAGAAGTTCTAAAAGATATCAACTTCACGATATCAAAAGGTGAAGTTCTATCTATTATAGGATCATCTGGTTCTGGTAAGTCTACTATGCTAAGATGTATTAATCTTCTAGAAAAACCAACTGGTGGAGATATTTTGTATCATGGAGAATCCATACTTTCTTCCAAATTTAATCAAAACAAATTCAGATCCAAAGTAGGTATGGTATTTCAACAATTTTATTTGTTTGAAAATATGAGTGTAATGGATAATTGCACTGTCGCTCAGATCAAAGTTTTGAAAAGAGACAAGGTATCGGCAGTTAAAGAAGCTAAGAAATATTTGGAACTTGTAGGAATGATCGACCATTCACACAAGAAACCAAGTATGCTATCAGGTGGACAAAAACAAAGAGTTGCCATTGCAAGAGCATTGTGCATGAATCCAGAAGTTTTATTGTTCGACGAACCAACATCTGCATTGGATCCTGAGATGGTTAACGACGTATTGCAAGTAATGTCAAAACTTGCAGAAACGGGGATGACGATGGTAGTCGTGACACATGAGATGCAATTCGCTAGAGATGTGTCCACAAGAGTTTGTTTCATGAATGAAGGCTACATCATTGAAGATACAGATCCAAAAACAATGTTCACAAATCCAAAACACGAAAGAGTTAAAGAATTCTTGAAAAATTACTTGAATAACTAAAACAAACGCCCTTTATCATACGATAAAGGGCGTTAATTTTATCTGATATTTCTAATGTAATTGTGAATTACATAGTTGTTGTTATATTTGCTGTATAAATTATAAGGACTGTAGATTGAATTGATTTGAAGTTTATCTGAACTACCAAATGAAACCTTGAAATCAAATGAAGTGTTTGGATTTGATTCACACCAAGCTTTTGCTGTGAAATCTGTTGGTGATGTCGCAGTTTGTTGTTTTATAAACATTGTTGCGACACCATTTGAATCAGTCGTTTTTGTAATTGTTTGGTCAAATCCTTTTTGATTTCTAATTCTAATATTTAATTTTAAATTAGCAATTTTCTTGTCGTTTTCATCTGTAGCAAATATTTTAATGTTCGCTGTATCATTAAGATTGTATGACTTTTTGTCTGTTTCGAACTTCAACTTAACAGTTTGTTTTGTTTCAGGTTTGTTTTCTGATTCTGTAACAATGAGAGTTTTGTTTGCTGAAGAATTTTTGTATCCGGTTTTTGAAACTGTGGCTTCAATGTAGTATCTTCCTTTAGCTTTTGGTCTGAATGTGTAGTAACAATTACCGTAGCTATCAGTCTTAAATCTTTTTTCTTGTTTATTGTCATTCTCATCAGTGATGCTTAATACTACATCAGCACCTGAAATTCTTCTTGTATTAGTCTTGCAAGTTACAGTTATCATAGAATTTTGATTCAATTTGATTTCTGTACTGTCCAAATCAACTTTAGTATCAAAAGTTGCTCTGTTATCTTTCACTTCAAAACTTACATTATCTTCGTTGGTATTTCCTTTTGAATCTGTCGCTGTAATATTTACATTATAAGTTCCAGCTTCATCTAATTCGTCAGCTTTTAAATATAGTATAGATTGTCCACGATAGTTTGTAGTCAATTCTTTTTCTATTAATTTCTTAGATGGTTTGTTAATCGTAAATTTAACTTTTGCATCTTTAATGTTTCGTTTGCTTGAATCTGTAACTATAGCGGAAATATTATTAGTATTACCAATAGAAATTGAATTTCTGTAGACATTGGATTTAATATTTACTGCCATCTTGCTTTCTGGACTGTCACCTTCTACATAAATTACAGCAAAGTTTGAAACGTTTGAACCGTCTTTTGATTTGGCGAATATTTTAACTTTACCTGGATTGTTGCACACAACCATAGCGTTATCTACCGATGCGATGTTTTCATCAGAACTTTCCCAAGTTATATCGCGATTTTTGGCATTTGCAGGTAATATTCTAGTATCAATTCTAAATTTGTCGCCGACTTTTGCTTTTTTATATGAAGGATACATAATAATACTTTGAACTTTGACATCCTTGTCAACACTGTCGTCAATATTTGGCTTTTCATTTTCTAGTACGTTAACCCTGATGTATTGCAAAATTCTAGGGTTGTCTGCAGACTTAACAGTTACATAACATTGTCCAGGATTTAAAGCTCTTATTAATCCAGAATTATCTACAGCACACACATTTGTATTAGAAGATGACCACATCAATTCTTTGTTTGTCGCATTTTCTGGATAAACTTTTGCGTTGATTTGTGTGTCTTCTCCCTCTCTTAAAGTAATATTGTCTTCGGATACTGTGATTTTATTTACTCTAATTTCTTGATCTGGTTCGGGAACATCTGGTTGAGGTGTAGGTTCCACTGGATCAGGGTCTGGTGTTGGATCGACATTGGTTCCTGAATAAGGTTTGGTGAAAGCTTTTAAGCATACATTTGCGTTTGCTCTATTTCTTGCCAGATCAGACCAATTATATCCATCGTTAGAAATAAATGATTGATTATATCCAGCTCTTGCCCTCGAAGAATATCCGTAAATCATAGATTCAATTGGAATAGGGTAGCTGTAACCAGGAGTTGTAAGTTTTACAATTGGTGCAAAATAAGCTCCGGCATTTATTCTTTGTGGATTGAATTTGACAGTAGTGTATCCCGCGTTTTCCACAGTTCCACGTGCAACTAAAACTTTATCGTTGAATCCGCTGTTTCCACCGATATTTGTGTTCACGTAAATTTCGTATTGGGCTCCATTTGAAGGAACAAAGAATCCAACTTCATCGATTTGACTAGTTCTACTTACGGGACCAAAAATATTTGAAAACCAACCAGTTTGATTGTAGCCAATGCTATCAGTCATTCCCAAATCGTCGTAATACCAGATAGATTTATTTCTATCTTTTTCTTTTAAAACAAAAATGCAGTTTCCTTTGGCAATGTGAGCATCATAATACGATACGTGATAATATCCACCTTGATTTCCCCAACGATCGCCCCAACTATTTTTTACAAGCCAAGCACCATCTCCAGGTGGAGTTAGTCCGAAATTATATCTTGAATAATCATCGTCCCAACCAATAATAGTTACGGCGTGATTTTGCCAACCATAACCAGGATTGTAATGACTCATAGAATAAAAGTTGGTAAAGCTTGGATCTCCGTTTACAGTCGTGTAAGATGCGCCATATCTCATTATAGCTCTTTTTAATCTGTCGCGATCTTGATTATTGTTTACATCTGGAATGTACAAAGCTTCTTTCAATTCCTTCGCTGGAATTAAATTATAAGGAGAACTAAAATCGTAAGCAGAATAAGGATCGTCTTTTTCCCAAATAGGACCAGACCATCTTGATAAGTAAGCTGCAGCAACTGCTCTTGTACCACCTTGATCAGGACCCCAGTCAAAACCATGAGTATTTCTCAAATGTTTTTCAGAAAAATCTGTGAACTGACCATTAGTAAGCATATTCGATTCTGCAGAACCATACGTAGCAAACGCCCAACAAGATCCGTTTGGCCCCTGAGCTTTTACGGGAGTAACTCTGTTGTGTTGACGTAAATCGTAGTTTGCTGGAATTCCATAAGCTTTTTGCCTTGGAATGTCTTCTTTTTGGTTGAACAAATCGTAGTTTGTGTTAACCAAGAAAGGGTCTTCGTTTGAACCGTAGTTTTTTGTGGTTTTTGGACTACTTTTTTGCCTGTTAAATGCGGGATTACGAGGCGCTTCAGAAAAATCGATTTCTTTTACAGTTAAATCATCGTTTAATTTAAATTTGTTTTGACTGTCTGCAAAACTTGTAGAAAACAGTGATTGCAACGTAAAAACCGCAATAAAAAGCAATAAATTTTTTCTTTTCATATTCAACTCCTTGCAATAATTTTAAATATTAATTCAGGATTAAAATAGTATACATAACACTATTAAGAATTAACAACTATATTATACTACTTTTGGAAGAATAAATATATATCTTGAACAAATTCAATAAAATGTCATATTTTGTGATTATCTATACATTTCTACTGTAGTACGTTAAAATCAATGTTAATTAATGTAAATTTTTAAATAATTAATGTAAAATTTCATTAAAAACATAGATTTTTTGAAATTATGTGATATAATTAATGCAATAAATACCGAAAACTAAATTAATAGATGTACTATTACTAAATAATTTTGATAACTAAAGTATATTTATTAAGGCTATTAATCTAGTAGCATATTTCAATAGGAGGGCGTTATGAAAATCAAAAAAATTTTGAGTCTACTACTAGGAACAGTTCTTATATCATCTATGATGGTTACTGGTCCAACGTATGCAGACGAAAACAAAAATTCCAAACTAGAATTAAGTCCTGTTGAAAATAGTTTTAAAGAAAATTCCAAGGATGACGAATTGATAATATCTCCATTGAAGACATCTTACGATTCAGTTCGTTCAGCTTCCAGAGCGGCATTGCCAGCAAAATATGATTTGAGAAAAACTAACAGAGTTTCCTCAGTCAAAAATCAAGGACAAAATGGTTCTTGCTGGACATTTGCTACATATGGTTCCATGGAGTCTTATTTAAAATTATTTGGCAAAGAATTTGATTTTAGTGAAAAACACATGAGAAACATGCACGGATTCGATTGGGGTCCAAATGATGGAGGTAACAGAGATATTGCAACATCATATCTTGCGAGAGGAACTGGTCCGATTCTAGAAAAGGACGATCCTTACGATGCTTACATCAATGTTTCACCTACAAATGTTAAAAGAGCATTCGACATTGATAAAGTAATTTATCTTCCAGATGTTCACAATGCAAATGAAACTAATGTCATCAAACAAGCTATTATGGAATACGGTGGAGTGTACACAACTTTAAGTTCTCAAAAATATTACGAAAAGAAAGAAACTAAAAGTTATTACAATCCTGGAAGTGGAAAAGCAGATCACGCAGGAACAATAGTAGGATGGGATGATAATTTTTCAAAAAATTTATTCCAAGCAAAGGCTCCTGGAGATGGAGCATGGATTGTAAAAAATAGTTGGGGCACAAGCTTCATGGATGGCGGTTACTATTACGTATCATATTACGATGGTTTCTGCGGTAAGTCCAATGCAGTCTTCATTCCTCAAAGAAAAGATCCTAATGCTGTAATTTCACAATACGACGATTTCGGAGCAACAAGAAGTGTTGGATACAATATGCAAGGCTACATTGCGAATGTATTTACTTCTGATGAAGATCAAACAATTTATCAAGCTGGTTTGTTCACAGTTGCGATGAATACACAATACAAATTGTACATTGTAAGAGATTTGCAATCTACAGATGATTTGGCAGCCAAAAGAGAAGAAATCGGCAGCGGTGTGATTGAATATCCTGGATATTATACATTGGATACCAACCAAATCAAAGTTAAAAAGGGCGAAAAATTTGCGATAGTAGCATACATGGATTCTTCAGCTTCTAATTACAAATATCCAATGCCTATTGAAATGCCAATTGCAGATTATGCTTCAAAAGCAAAAGCACAAGAAGGTCAATCCTATGTTTCATCACAAGGTGAAAAATGGACTGATTTGACTAAAGAAGTTAAAAATGCAAATGCTTGTATCAAAGCTATCGGAACTACTGGTGAAGTTCTTCCAAGAGATACAGTTCCGGAAGTTGATCCTGACGAAGTAATAGAAGAACCAACTTCAATCACTGTGAAAGAAGGTAGCCAAGGATTCATAAGCGTTAAAAAGAAAGGAAAACTTCACGCGACAGTTCAACCAGAAAAATTTAACAACGATCCAGTTGTTTTTGAATCATTGGATAAAAATGTTGCAGTTGTAAAGAACGACGGAACAGTATATCCAGTAAATGTTGGAAATGCAAATATTTTGATAAAAACAGTCGATGGAAAAATTACACAAAGATTTAATCTATTGGTAGCTCCAGAAGGAATTAGAGTTCCTGATAGAAAAATGATTGAGGTAATTGGGGATAATGATTATGATCCAAAAACAGATCCGGATAATACAGAAATCCCAGTTATACCACCTAAACCACCGATTGATAATCAAGAATTAGATCCTAAAGTCATTAGAAGTTTGGGAGTATCAGTTCCATCAGTCACTATCAAACAAGGCGATAAGTTTAATTTGGATTCAAAAATTTTAACTTATCCACAAACTGCTACAAGAAATTTTGATTTTAGTATAAGTAACCATGACATAATTGACATTGATTCAAAATCAGTGATTACTGCTAAAAAAATCGGAAGAACAAAGGTAGATATTAAAACAAAAGAAGGATTACAAACAAGCATTACCATAATTGTAATACCAAAAGAAAAAGGCGAAATTACTGTAGAAAAATTTGCACCATCTAAAAGACACGCTGGAATATTCACTGTATTTATAGATGCAAAAGAAGGAGACAGAGGATATTCTGGTCCAGCAAAATTAACAGTAAAAAGTGGAGATAGAAAATTAACTAGGACAATATATTTCAATTCAGGTCATGCACAATCTAAATTCCACGGAGGTCAATTTGGAGTGTGGAGAAAAGATTTCGAAGCGACTATAACTATAAGAAATCACGAAGAGACCATAAAATTTGGGTTTTAATCAATAGCGGGTAGTGCCGATTGTTAAATAAAATATTTAGTTCATAGGAGGGAAATATGAAACATTTAAAGAAATCATTAGCAATGATTTTAGTTTTCGCTATGACTTTTATAGCTGTTGCACCTTTGAGTGAAGTTTTCGCAGATTCTTTGGAAGTACAACAAGAAGAACCTAAACTTGAAATCTCAGAATTAAAAGAAGGTTTGACACAAGCTGTAAAATCAGTTGAAGACATAGAACCAGCTGATGAAAAGTACAAGGAAGTTATGGATCAGTTTTATGAAGCACATGATTTCTTAGACAAAGAAATTAAAGTAGCTGAAATGAAACAACGCCAAGCAGTAGGAAGTGCAGAAGCTGTAGGAGCATTAGAAAACACAATCTATGATTTATCTACAATTCCAGTAAGAGTACAATTGATGATTAGAATTGGTAGAGCAATCAGATTTGCATCTACTGAATTATCTAACAAAGTTGTAGCAGCTCACACTAAAATAACAGAATATATAATAACTGGATTATTATATGCTGTTAATCCTTTTGCTAGTGAAGCTCAAATTATGGATTACATCCAAAAATTTGACCAATTGGAACAAGAATTGTTAGCTTATCCTGATTTGGGACCAAACGACATAGCTACTATTTACAAAAAAGCTGCAGTTTGGAGAGAAATCAGAGAAGCTAAAAAAGTACGTGCTTCAAGAACAAAATTTGGTAATTCATTTATCGTAAAAGAATTAAGTGAAGAAATTTCAAAAACTGTTGGTTTGCAATTTAGAATCACAGTAAAATGTGGTGAATTAGACGAACAAGTTAAGAAACTTCACGCAGCAATGGAAAAAATTACTGGACCAAAAATCAAGGCTGAAAAAATCGAATTTAAAGAAGGCAACATGGGAGCCATTTCAATCAACAAAACAACAACAATCAGCCCAATAGTAAGACCTAACGAAGTTAAAGACAAAGAAGTGTTCATCTACTCATCAAATGCATTCATGGCAAGAGTCGTTGGAAAAACAATCATTCCACTAAGAACTGGAACTGTTATGATTACAGTAGTTTCTAAAGATGGTTATGCAAAATCAAACTTTGAACTTCACATCGTAGAACCTGGTCACAGCGTAGAAGGAATTCCATTCTTACAAGCCACTGGAGAAAACTCAGAATATCTTAACACTAATACAAATGGTGGCGGGGTAGTTGGAGGTAACTCTTCAGTTGGAAAAGATATTTATGAAGTTAAAAATATTGGTTTCTCAGTAAAATCTACTACATTAAAAATTGGAGATACATTTGATTTAGCATCAAAGACATTTGTATTCCCTGAAAATGCATTAGAAAAACAAGTTTCTTACAAATCAGACAACGAAGCTATTGCAACAGTTAATGAAAAAGGAACAATCGAAGCAGTTGCAGAAGGATCAACTACAATAACTGCAACTACAAAAAACGGAGTAACTAATAAATTCAAACTAAACGTAATCAAAAAAGTTGACAAAGACGAATATCAAATAACAGAAATCAACCCTTCAGAAAGAAAAGCTGGAATATTCTCAATCGAATTCAAAGCAACTAAAAATGGTAAAAAGTACAACGGACCAGCAAAAGTAACAGTGTCAAACACTAAAAAAGCAATCGCAAGAGACGTTTACTTTAACAACGGAGTTGCATCAGTTAAATACAACGGATTTGAATTTGGAACATGGGTTAAAGATTTCAACGTTAAAATCGAATTAAAAGACCAAGTAAAAACATTTGAACTTAATTATTAGGAGATGAAAAATATGTTAAAAAAAGCATTATCAGTAGTATTACTATCTAGTATGTTATTGGGAACAGTAGCACCAGCAGTATCTTATGCACAAGAAGATAAACTTGAAATCGTTCAAGGCGCAGAAGAAACTGAAAAATTAGGAATTGATGAAGCAGAAGTTTACAAAAGACAAATCAAATCAATTCAAAACGAAGTTAACTCAATCCAAGTTAAAAGAGAAGACGAAAAAGAAATGGTTGACAAATTCAACGAAACTTCTCTTGAAATTAGCGAAAAAATAGATCAAACAGCTGTAGGAATGGGAGTAGCAGATATTTATGACTTATCATCTATTCCACAAAGACTATTGTTATTAGGAAGAATGGGAAGAGCAATCAGATTTGCTACAACTCAATTAAGATACAAAGTAGATGCAGCACATGCAGAAATCGCTGAATACATCTTCGGAGGATTTGTAATCGCAGCATCTCCATTCCACACAGTAGAAGACATGAAAGTTTACATGGCACAATTCGAAGCATTATCACAAAAATTACTCAGCTACCCAGATGCTGGATTAAATGATACTGCAAACATCTATGTAAGATCTGATTTGGATCACAAATTAGCAAAAGCTAGATCATTAAAATATCATGAATTGAAAAATATGTCTGATGCAGTAATCAAAAAATTAAACGCTGAAATCAGTGAAATAACAGCTTTAAGATTAAGACCACAAGCAACTGTAGCTGAAATTTATCAATTAGGCGACAGATTAGACCAAGCAGTATTCGAAGCATTAAACAGCGAAGATTACAGAGCAACAAAAACTGAAATCGAAACATTAAAAGAAGCTATGAACAAAGCTATCCAAGCTAGAAGACATGGCGACAAGAGAGTTGAAGTTGGTAAAGCAATTGACCGTGCAAAAGAAGAATTGGCAAAAATTAGACCATCAAGTGTTATCGCAGCTCAATTAGTACAACAATTCCAATCTTACTATGAATAAAATTTATTAAGATTAGAAAAATAGTAGATTAATATATAAAAGCCACCGTAAGGTGGCTTTTGTTGTATCTATTATAAAATTATCTAACAACGACGGCGTATTTTTTGATGTTGTATCTGCTATCAAAAAGTGAGCGAGATATCCAATATCCGTTTGGTTTATCTTCTGCTGGATCTACGATGTGCATTCTATTTTTATCGTAGCCATCTACTACCATTACGTGTGCGTTGTAGAGTGCATTTTTGCCCCAGAAGTAGTCTTTGAATGTTGGATTTCTGAATTTATACGTAGCAAAGAATATTACAGGGTTTCCTTTTGCGATTTCTTCTCTGATGTATTCTGAAGATTTGCCAGAAATATTTTCTGCGTTTGCGTATTTGTTAGCCCATTTAGTTAAAGGTTCTGGGAATATTGATTGATAAATTTTTTCGTCAATATTAAATGGAGAGCCTGCAAACCCATGATTTGGATTGTTGTCTTTTGCAATTGGCATTTCTTTTATAAATTGATGAATATTTGTGTCAGTTTTGATATTTTTGTAGTGTAGACATTGCAGAAGTGATGCCGCTTCACAGCCCATCGGTAAACCGGCTTTGTTTTGGTTAATTTGAGATACATTTAATAATACGTATTCTTTTTTCGGTGGAGTTTTTCCAATTATTTCGTCAAATTTTGGATGAAGGCCACCACCGACTAATGTTATTTTATGGGGATTTAATTTGTCGAAGAAATTTTTCTCAGATTGTGTTAAGTCGTTTTTTGTTGATGTAAAAATGATGGGGGATTTTTCATTTGCTGCAAATGGTGCCACTGTAACGCAGTCTATAAGTTCATAAAATCTTTGTTCACCGTTTTTGGCTAAGAAAACGGATTTTGAATTATTGAAGAATGTGTCAGCTATTTTCAAGCTCGTATCATTTCTGTTTTTCCCATAAATGATTTTTGAATTTGGAAAATTCTTGGATAATTTTGCTGTAGCTCCACCTATTAAATACGTGTTGTTGAATGTATAGTTTGAATATTTTTCTTCAAATGATTTTGTGTCATTTCCAACAAATAAAATTGGACTATTCATACTACATGCAGCTGCACTTACACTTGCTGAATCTACGATTGATTTGGTAGCGTGAACCACAAATGCATTATCAAATTGTTTTGTTTGGTTGAGATTAGAAAGTTCTGTTGCGATTGAAAATGATGTGTCTATTCTGTCTTTTCCATAAATCCTTCTTACTTTATAACCTTGGTTTATTAGATTTGTTTCTTGTGATTTGGAAATACTTTGAGTGCCACCTACAAGTATAATATTTGTTGTTTTCAGTCTTTGAATTTCTTTTAAAGTAGATTGGTTAATTTCATCATGATCTGTTAAAAGTATAGGGCTATTTATTTTATGCGCCAACACACCAACTGACAACGAATCTGCGATTTTTTCTGAATTTACGATTATAACTGTGTCTGATGTTTTTGGATAAGATTTTTTTGATATTTGTATTGCTGTTTCGTATCGTTTTTTTCCTTCGATTGAAACTTTTTCGATTTGCTTTATAGCTGATGTTGGTTGTGATATTGAAACCGATAATACAAAAGCTAATGCAATGATTTTAAAATTTTTAAAGTGTTTCATTTTGTCCTCCTAATATTAAAATTTAAAGTGTTTATGTAAATTTCATTAATTGTTTATTTCATTATATCATTTGCAAAATAATTTAGCTGAATTGGTACGTGAAATTTTGTATAATTTTTATAAATATTTGACAAATTATTAAAAATATATTATTATAATTCTATTAAAAGCTGTGATCAGAACGGAATATTTTGATTAATTTTACAGAGAATCCTGTTTGGTGAGAGGGATAAATTAAAAAATATTTGAATCATCTGAAAGAAGCTCACAGATCTAACAGGTCTGTGCGTATTACTTGGCGTTACAAGAAATGAGAGGTTTACACAATTAGGGTGGTACCGCGGTTTATTCGTCCCTTGGAATTAATTTTCCGAGGGATTTTTTAATTATTTTATAAGGAGATATTTTTATGAAAAAGTTTAAGGAACTTTCTAAGAAACCTGTTAAGGAACGTGAACAGGCTACTAGTAAGTATTGGAAAGAGATTGATCTTTTGAATGAAACTTACAACAGTAGAGATGAAGAAAATAGATATGTGTTCTATGATGGTCCTCCAACTGCAAATGGAAAACCAGGAATTCATCACGTTATAAGTAGAACTTTGAAGGATATGACTTGCAGATACAAGACTATGCAAGGATATAAAGTTTACAAAAAAGCTGGTTGGGATACTCATGGTCTTCCAGTTGAGATTGAAGTTGAAAAGAAACTTGGTCTTCACGATAAAAAAGAAATCGAAAATTACGGCGTAGAAAAGTTCAACGAAGAATGTAAGAAATCTGTATTTTCTTACAGAGAAAAATGGCAAGAGATGTCAGATAGAATGGCATACAATGTGGATATGGATGATCCATATATTACTTTGGACAATAATTACATTGAATCAGTGTGGGCATTGCTTGACAAAATGTATAAGGACGGATTGATTTACGAAGGAGCGAAAATCCTTCCATATTGTCCAAGATGTGGTACTGGTCTTGCATCACACGAAGTTGCACAAGGTTATGAAAATATCAAAACTACAACAGCGTACGTTAAATTCAAAAGAAAAGGTGCAGATGAATATTTCTTAGCGTGGACTACAACTCCTTGGACATTGCCATCAAATGTTTGTTTGACAGTTCATCCAGATATCGATTATATTTTGGCAGAAAAAGACGGAGAAAAGATTTATCTTGCAAAAAATAAAGCACACGATTTGTTGGGTCACGAAGGCGAAGACTACACTTTAATCAAAGAATTAAAGGGTAAAGATATGGAGTATATGGAATACGAACAACTTTTGCCTATTTATGATGTTAACAAAAAAGCATTTTATGTGACTTGTGCAGATTATGTAACTGTTGAAGATGGTACAGGAATTGTTCACACTGCACCAGCTTTTGGGGAAGATGACTATCAAACAGGAAGAAGATACGATTTGCCATTAATCAATCCTGTTGATGAAGAAGGAAAATTTGTTGGCGGTCCTTGGGATGGCCAACACGTTATGGATACAGATCCAGAAGTGTTGCAAAGATTAAAAGAAGAAAACAAATTATTCAGAAAACAAAAAATCGAACACAATTATCCTCACTGCTGGAGATGTCACACACCACTTATTTATTATTCAAAACCATCATGGTACATTGAAGTTAGTAAACTAAAAGATAAATTAGTTGAAAACAATAACGGTGTAAATTGGTATCCAGATCACGTTGGTGAAGGAAGATTTGGAAATTGGCTTGAAAATATTAAAGACTGGGCAATTTCTAGAAATAGATACTGGGGAACTCCATTAAATATCTGGAAATGTGATAAATGTAATCACACACTTTCTGTTGGTTCAAGAAAAGAATTAAAAGAATTGGCGATTGAAGATATCGATGAAAATATAGAACTTCACAGACCATACGTTGATGATGTTCATATTAGATGTCCAGAATGTGGCGAAATAATGACTAGAGAAAAAGATGTTATTGACGTTTGGTTTGACTCTGGAGCTATGCCATTTGCGCAACAACACTGGCCATTTGAACACACAGATGATTTTGATAAAGTGTTCCCAGCAGATTTCATCAACGAAGGAATTGACCAAACACGTGGATGGTTCTATTCTTTGTTAGCTATTTCTACAATGATTACAGGAAAAGCACCTTACAAAAATGTATTGGTAAATGATTTAATCTTGGATAAAGATGGAAAGAAGATGAGTAAGTCCAGAGGAAACACAATTGATCCTATAGAATTATTCGATAAATACGGGGCGGACGTTGTTAGATTCTACTCACTTTATGTATCTCCACCATGGATTCCAACAAAATTCGATGTAAGTGGATTACAAGAAGTAGAAAGCAAATTCTTCAGATCATTCAGAAACACTTACAACTTCTTCCAAATGTATGCGACAACTGATGAAACAGATCCTACAGAATATTTTGTAGAATATAAAGACAGAGCTGTGATAGACAAATGGATTTTGTCTAAGTTTACAAATCTACAAAAATTCTACTTCGAAAATATGGATAAATTTGAATATACAAAAGTTGCCAGAGAAATTTCTAACTTTGTAATCGAAGATTTATCAAACTGGTACATCAGACGTAACAGAAGAAGATTCTGGAAAACAGAGATGGATGATGACAAAAAATCTGTTTACAACACAACTTACGAAATATTAGTTGGACTTACTAAATTAATCGCTCCATTTACTCCATTTATCGCAGAGGAAATGTATCACGATTTAACTGGCGAAAAATCAGTTCACTTAGCTTATTTCGATAAGGTAAATGAAGATTTAATCGACAATAAATTAGAAGAAAAAATGGAAATGGTAAGAACTTTTGTAACACTTGCAAGAGCTTCTCGTGAAGAAGTGAATATTAAAGTTCGTCAACCATTGAAGAAAATAGTCCTAGATGAAAGATTTAAGGATAAGATTGAAGAGTTCAAGGATTTAATCAAAGAAGAAATCAACTTAAAAGATATCGAATACAAGAAAGATTTGTCCGAATTTATGAATTACGAACTAAAACCTAACTTCAAAGTTGCAGGTAGTATTCTTGGTAAACACATCAAATCTTTTGGAAATTATTTGAAAGATATCAACGCTAAGGATTTCGTATCAAAACTAGACAAATCAGATTTGAATATTAAATTAGACGATGAAGACATCGACATTAAGAGAGATTACGTTGATGTAAGAATCAACTCTAAAGAAGGCTTCGATGTGACAATGCAAGGAGATTATTTCGTAATCTTGGACACAGAAATCACTGATGAATTATTGATGGAAGGATATGCGCGTGAGCTTGTAAGTAAAGTTCAACAAATGAGAAAATCAAACGACTTTGATGTATTAGATAATATAATAATCAAAATCAAGCCTACAGATGATATTAAAAAAGCAATTGAACAATATGAAGACTTCATAAAAGATGAAACATTAACAGTTGACATTATAATTGATGAAAATGTGGACGGGGAAGATGTTGATTTGAATGGAGAAAATGTTAAAATTGAAGTTATAAGAAAATAACTAATTAGCCTACTGATTTATTTCGGTAGGCTTTTTACTTTCAAAAGTATACAAAAAGTCAACAATGAAAAAAACTAATTGCAAACTGTATTACACTAATGGTATACTTTTATCAGATGAGGTGTAACATGAAGAACAAAAACACGATTTTAAGAGCAATTTTAGTATTTGCATTTAGTGTAGGAGTAATTTTTTTCATAAAAAATAAAATTGGAGCAGATGATGCTTTTGATGTAATAAAAAAAATAGGACCAGTTTTCATAGCAGCATGTGTTATGACCATGTTTATGTTTTTTCTATTGGAAGCTATATCGTATAAATATCTTCTAAGTATACAAGGTTATGATGTATCATTTAAAAGGTGCTTTGGATATACATTTACGGATTATTTTTTCAGTATGATATCCCCAGGTGGTAGCCTTGGTCAACCATTGCAATACCACACAATGAGAACGGATAACATTGATTCATTGACTACTATCAATTCACTACTTTCTTTTAATTGGATTTATCATTTGTCCATGGTAATTATTTTCTTTGTAGCAATGATTTTTGGATTAGTAGGAAAAATTGCGTCGATTTCTGAGTTTAAGTACTTGGTTATATATGGAATAGCGTGTCAATTGGTACTGGTAATCGGAATAGGATTTTTGATGTTTGATAGCGAATTGGCGGCTAGAGTAATTAGATTTTTCAACACGATATTTTCCAAATTTAAAATTCTGAAACGATTCAGCAAATCTGAAGAAGATATTTCAAAAACCATAGAAGAACACAAAAATTTCGGGAAATTTTTGATTAATAATAAAAAAGTTTTTGCAAAATTATTGTGCATATCAATTCCAATGCTTTTGTTTTCATTTGCAATCCCTGCAATTTTGTACAAATCATTTGGATTGAATTCATATAATTTTATGACTCTTGTTCTAATCCAAGCGGTGGTTACAATTTCGTTTGAAAGTGTTCATATTCCTGGAGGTGTAGGAGTTATCGAAGGAAGCATGATGCTTGTGTATTCTTCATTTATGCCAAAATCTTTGGCGTTTAGTATTATGGCTATAAACAGATTTGTGACATTTTACTTAGCAGTGCCTTTTGCAGGGCTGTACTTTTTGCTGGTGAAAACTAATCGCAAAAATTTTCAGAAAAACAAAAGTCTTATAAAATTTAATCAAGAATAACAGATCGGCCTATTAATTTAGGTCGATTTTTTTATTGAAGAAAATTATCTGAGATAATTATTTTTATGGTTAAATGGGTATATTATATATGGTCAATATCTTTGGCATAAGATATTCTACTTATTAAAAATAACAAATTTTATCATTGATTTTGGTGCTCTTTATGATATGATAAATAAAAGAAATATTTTTTATAGTACATAATGAAAAGCTTTTAGTAGTGAAAATAAATCCGTATTTTATGGGTTTTATATATAAAAAATTTTTATAAGGGGTGAAAGGTTTGAAAGAGTTTTATAATAAGTATTTTATGAAACAAAAAATGATGCATCCTGTTATGTTTGCGCTTTTGCCGATTGCTTTAGTGGCGATATATTTTTATGGCCTAAGAGTGTTAGCTTTGTTTTTGCTAAACATAATAGTTGCATGCCTTGTCGAATATTTGGCTAATGCTAAGATATTCAAAAGAAACAAAATATCTGAAGCAGCTATTGTCACATCCTGTTTGTATACAATGACATTACCACCATCAATTCCTTTTTGGATTTCAGCAGTTGGTATAGCGTTTGGTATATTTTTCGGGAAGATGGTTTTTGGAGGATTTGCAAAAAATGTTTTCAATCCAGCCTTAGTGGCTCGTGTATTTATTTATGTTAATTTTCCTCAACAAATGACTATTTATTGGAACAAAGCTGTAGGTAGTTTTCCAGGAGGATTTGGAACTTACTTAACTCAATCATTGGACTCTATGACACAACCAACTCCAATGACAGCCTTCAAAGTTAACTCAGCATTTGAAACAATCCCGACTATGCTTTTGGGACAAATTCCTGGAGTTATCGGAGAGACTTGCAAAGTTTTGATTATTATTGGAGCAATTTATTTGATTTATAAAAAAGTTGCAAGCTGGCAAATTATGGCAGGAAGTGTACTAGGTTTTTGCGTATTAAGTTTAATTTTTAACGCAATGGGTGTAACTTCTGTTCCTAATCCTATTTATGGAATGTTAATGGGAGGATTTTTATTCGGTACTGTATTCATGGCAACAGATCCTGTATCTGCTGCAAAAACTCCAATTGGTAAATGGATTTATGGTTTCATAATAGGAATTGTAACTGTAATTATCAGAGGATTTGCACTATTTGCAGGTGGTGTTATGTTTGCAGTTCTTATTGGTAACACTTTTGCACCAATAATTGATTATTGTGTAAATAAAGTTCAAGCTAATAAAAAAGCAAAATCAAATAAGGAGGTCAAGGTTAATGGCTAAGAAAAAATCAGTCGTATATCCAGTAATTTTTATGTTGGGATTGACACTAGTTTTGACATTAGCGTTGGCTTTGTTAAATCAAGTTACAACTCCTACAGTAAAATTTAATCAAGATATCGAATTAAAACATAAGATTTTGAATGTATTTAATATCTTACCTGAAGATACTTCTGCATCAAACATTGACAAGACTTTCAAAGACAATGTCGTAGAAGAAGACTACAAAGACAGCAAACTTTACATTTTAAAACAAGATGGTGAAGAAAAAGCTTATGCAGTTCCTATTAACGGACCTGGACTTTGGGGTTCAATCAGTGGATATGTAGGAATAACTAAAGATATGAAAAAACTTGTTGGAATAGAATTCATTAAACAAGACGAAACTCCTGGTTTGGGTGGACGTATCACAGAAGATGAATACAAAAACCAATACAGAGATTTGGATATTTCAAAACCTGTTGACGGTAAAATTGTAATTAATAAACCAGCAAATGGTGGAAATATTGATGCTATAAGTGGTGCAACTCAAACATCTACATTTGTTGTGAACATGATTAATGAAGATGTGAATGAGTTTATTAAGAATGGAGGTAAATAATGGCTAATTCAAATAAATATACTAAATTATTAAAAAATGGATTGCTTGATGACAACCCTGTTCTTATTCAAGTTATAGGAATTTGTTCCACATTAGCAGTAACAAACTTATGTATGAACTCCTTAGTTATGGGACTTGCATTAGCTTTTGTTACAGGATGTTCATCGTTTTTGATTAGTTTACTTAGAAAAGTAACTCCAAAACACATTCGTATGATGGTTCAAGTATTTATTATTGCGTTCTTCGTAATAATAGTAGATATTTTCTTGAAGGCTTACATGCCAGAAATGAGTAAAACATTAGGACCTTACGTTGGTTTGATTATTACCAACTGTATAATAATGGGACGTGCAGAAGCATTTGCTATCAGCAACGATCCTGTAAGTAGTTTTGTAGATGGTGTGGCATCAGGCTTAGGATATACTGTAGTTCTTGTGCTTATAGCTTTGATCAGAGAATTATTGGGATTCGGTAGTGTATTCGGAATCAGAATAATGCCTGAAAGTTTTGTGCCATGGACAATGATGGTTATGCCACCAGCAGCATTCTTCATTTTACCTATAGTTATGTGGATTGCTAATGCTCATCTTAAAAAGGAAGGAGATGCTAAGTAATGACGATTAGTCCTTTAGTTATATTTTTTGCATCAATCTTTACTTCAAATATGATTTTCTCAAACTTTTTGGGAATGTGTTCATTTATAGCAGTAAGTAAAGAAATTGAAACTGCAACAGGATTGGGAATAGCTGTAACATTTGTATTGACGATTACAACTATAATCAACTTTTTCTTATATAAATTAGTTGTAAGATTTAATATAGAATATTTGAGATATATAATTTTTATTATTTCAATAGCAGCATTTGTTCAATTATTGGAAATGATTTTGGAAAAATACGTTCCAAATTTGTATTACGCTCTTGGAATATTCTTGCCACTTATCACAGTAAACTGTGCAATTTTAGGGGTAAGTTTGTTTATGGTAATCAGAAACTACAACTTCTTGCAAACAGTAGGATTTGCAATAGGAAGTGGACTTGGTTGGATGTTAGCAATTGTATCAATGGCAGGAATTAGATCCAAAATCAAGGATTCATCTGTACCAAAAGGTCTCCAAGGATCTCCTTTAACTTTAATTATAACTGGAATCATGGCGATGGCTTTCATCGGATTCTCTGGTATAGTTCAAATATCATAAGGAGGAATCATGGGACAAATAATTATTACAACAATTGTAGTATCTGTTTTATGTGCGTTATTTGCATTGTTGCTTTCATTTGCAGATAAGTACATTGCAGATTATGGTGAAGTAAAACTAACTATTAATAACGATAAAGAATTTACAGTAGATGGTGGAGATAGTTTATTATCTACACTTAGAAACCAAAAAGTATTCATTCCATCAGCTTGTGGTGGTAAGGGATCATGTGGTTATTGTAAAGTAAAAGTTTTGGATGGAGCAGGTCCCGTACTTGCTACAGAAAAACCAATGTTAACAGAAGATGAACTTAACGATAGTGTCAGATTATCTTGTCAAGTAAAGGTCAAAAAAGATATTTCGATTCAAATTCCAGAAGAATTATTTAACGTAAAAGAATACGAAACAACTCTTGTTGAAAAATTACCTTTGACTGATAGAATTACAAAGTTTAGATTTGAACTTCCAGAAGGAGAAACTATCAAATTTAAACCTGGTCAATATGTACAATTAAAAGCAGAAGAATATCCAAAAGGCGATGGATATGAAGGATCAGATGAAGAAGTATTCAGAGCATATTCTATTGCTTCTAGTATAAGAGATGAAAAACATATCGAATTGTTAATTGGTTATACTAAGGGTATTTGTACAACTTATTGTCACAAAGTTCTTAAAGAAGGCGACAAGGTTACTATCAATGGTCCTTATGGTGATTTCTACTATCACGATGAAGATACAGAAATTATATTGGGAGCAGCTGGAACTGGGTTTGCACCAATAAGATCTATACTTAACCACATGAGAGATCATGATGTTAAGAGAAAAGCAAGATTTTACTTTGGAGCCAAAACTCCAGATGATTTATTCTTGTTAGATGAATTGAAACAATTTGAAGAAGATTTGTACGATTTCAAATTTATTCCAGTATTGTCAAGAACAACTCCTGAAATGAATTGGGAAGGAGAAACTGGACATGCTGATGATGCAATCAAGAAATATTGCAAAGAAACTGGAAAGAATAGCTCAGCTTACTTGTGCGGATCTCCAAGAATGATAGAATCTTTGACAAAAGCATTGAACGAAGTTGGAGTAACTGACGACAGAATTTATTACGATAACTTCTAAAATAAAAGATCGATTGAAAACTGATTATGAGTCAGTTTCAATCGATCTATTTTTTTAGATAAATTTAGTTATAAATTTGTTTGGTTTGATTTTTGGAGTTTCGTCACTATAACCCAGAGCAAGTGCACAAGTGATTTCATAATTGTCATCAATGTCTATAGATTGTAGAAAACTTTTGATAGGTTCGCTATCATAGGAATCGTAAAACTGATTAATCCATACATTCGCTACATTTAATTCACAAGCTTTTAACATCATATTTTGCATTATGCATCCACAGTCAAACTTTCTATTTCTATTATCGTGAGGACTTAAAAGCAAAATCATATTTTTGCAATTATAAAATCCGTTGTAGTTTTCGTTGTTTAAATGTTTTCTAATAGATTTTAATAAATTTTCCATTGTACTATCATCAGAGATAGCAACTATAATGTTGTCTTGCTTGTTCATTCCAGTAGGAGCAAAGGTTCCAGCTTCTACGATTTGTTTTATATCTTCTATTGATACCTTTTTAGATGTAAAATTTCTTCTCGATCTTCTGTTTTTGATAATATCCATAATTGCCTCCTATATGTTATAATTTTAATACTGGAGGAGATATTTTGCAATTCGTTAAAACAAAAGAAGATTGCCAAGATTTAATGGATGTAGTCGCTGATACTGCAAGAATTTTGCTTGAGAGTGGCGCGGAAACATATCGTGTAGAAGATACGGCTTTTAGAATGAGTAAAAGTATTCAAAAAGTCAATAAAATAAATGTATTTGTATCTTATACTTGTATCATTATATGTTTGAGTTTTGATTTTGGAGATCTTGTAACTATGAGAAGGACAATTCCTAAGGCTACAAATTTGTGGAAGATTCATCAAATTAATAATTTTTCCAGAAATTTTGTAAAAGATGTGTATACTTTGGATGAGTCAATAGAAATAATAAATAAAATAGATAACAGAACTGTCGATAAAAAACTTTATATCCTAGGTGCATCTGCAGCTTCAGGATTATTTGCGCATTTATTAGTGGGTGGTATTATTGAACCTATCGTAGCTTTCTTTATATCTATATTAGAAATGTTAGTATTCAGATTTTTTCAAAGAAAAGAAAATCCACAATTTGTTAATACATATATTACAGTTGCGTTTATGACATTTCTAACTTTAGTTACATTGAAAATTTTTGGAATCTTTAGTGTAGCTTTGGATATGAACAGTATTATCGTAGGTTGTATCATGCCATTTGTTCCTGGAGTGTCCATTACAAACTCTGTTAGAGACGTACTAAGTGGAGATTTATTATCTGGGATAAGTTCTATGATTAATGCAGTGATTACAGCGTTGAGTATAGCTCTAGGCGTTGGTAGTATATTGTATTTTGCGGTTATGATGGAGGCAATCTAATGTTATATATAATTATAGAATCAATCATTTCATCATTCGCCACATTAGGATTTTCGCTATTTTACGATTCACCAAAAAGATCTTATAAAATAGTTATGGTATCTGGATTTGTAGCGTGGTTCGTTTACAAATATTTAACGATAATTTTAAATAACAAATTTATCGCGGCTTTGTTTGCATCAATAGCTGTAGGAATAATAGGAGAGATAGCTTCAAGAAAAGTTCACATGCCAGTTACAGTTTTTGTAATACCAGGGATAATATCTTTGGTTCCAGGTGCGGATATGTATTACACAATGTACTACACTATACAACAAAATTCTAAACTAGCTTTTTCACATGCAAGAAATGCAATGTTATTTGCAGCTAGTATAGCACTAGGAATACTTGTAGCATCCTTATCATCTAAGTCTATAAAGCACAATACAATAGAGCATTTACAAACAAATTCAATTTTTAAAATAAAAAACAAAAAAACACTTGACAAAAAATAAAAACCTTGATATTATAAATAAGCACTTTGAGTTAAGTGCTTTTTAAATTACTCAAAAGAAAGTAATGCATGTAAAACGAAAATAAAAAAAGTTTTACAAAACACTTGACAAAATGAAATGATGATAGTAAACTATAATAGTTCACTAAAGTAACATTTCAAGAAAACACATTTTGATTAAAAAAACATTTCAAAAAAAGTGTTGACAAAGAAAAGTTAGTATGATATACTAACAAAGTCGTTACAAAAGTGCGAAGAAAGTTGTCATTAAGACAACAAACTATAGAACCTTAATAAATTAAATAAAGTAAATACTTTGAGAGAAGTACAAACCAAACAATAATTCGGTGAGAATAAAAAAAGCAAAAGTCAGCTGAAAAGCTAGCTTCAAACAAACATTAAATTGAGAGTTTGATCCTGGCTCAGGACGAACGCTGGCGGCGTGCTTAACACATGCAAGTCGAACGGGATTTAGTAAACAGAAGCTTCGGTGGAAGATTACTAATGAGAGTGGCGAACGGGTGAGTAACGCGTGAGCAACCTGCCTATGACAGTGGGATAGCCTCGGGAAACCGGGATTAATACCGCATAAAATCGTAGAAACACATGTTTTAACGGTCAAAGATTTATCGGTCATAGATGGGCTCGCGTCTGATTAGCTAGTTGGTGAGATAACAGCCCACCAAGGCGACGATCAGTAGCCGGTCTGAGAGGATGAACGGCCACATTGGAACTGAGACACGGTCCAAACTCCTACGGGAGGCAGCAGTGGGGAAT